>NZ_QKRU01000090.1:0-24685 GCF_003234055.1 Pseudomonas sp. 57B-090624 | reverse complement strand
GACCCCCCGCCTTCGCCAACTGCTCGTCTGCTGGCTGTACGCCGCCGCCTTCGGCCATCTCTGTGCCGGCATCGCCCTGACCTGGGCCAATCACCTGCCGCTGTTCGAGCTCTACCAGCAGAGCGTGGAGCGAGCCTTCTGGGCCGGCGCGGTACCGGAAGGTGCGCGCGCGCAGCAACTGTGGTGGCAGGCCTTGTTTGGCGCGACCATGCAGAGCTACGCGGTGTTCATGTTCGCCCTGGTGCGCCTCGGCGACCGCCGGCGCAACGCCTCGGCCTGGGGCTGGATGATCCTCGGCATCCTGCTGTGGGCCCCGCAGGACATGCTGCTCTCCGCGCAACGGGGTATCTGGACGCACCTGTGGGTCGACGGCTTCGCCCTGCTCGCGCTGCTGCCGCCCCTGGCATGGCTGTACCGCCACGATCGCCGCAACGCCCCGGACTGACCGCTCATCGGCGGCGACGAGCCGCACCCGGCGCATGCCACGGCAAATAACCCCTGGAAGCCGACGATCGGCGCCGTTTCGCTTCTATTTCCCCGGACTTCCCAGCCGTTGCGCTTTGCCACCCCAAAGCCCCGTGGTGACTGGGCTGCAGGCCTTCCCGCCCTGCTCCCGGCCGCTGCGGCAAGCGCAACGGCTGGAAATTGACACCCTGTCAATTCACGACAAATAACCACCTTATTGCCGAAATTTGCAGAAAATATCGCGATTATTTCTGCAAAATTCGTTGATATCTCTTTCCTTCCGTCTATACCTACCTCCTTGTCGCCACCCCAACCGGCCATCCGCCGGACACCGGCGTCACCTCGCTCCTAGAGCGCCCACAAGGCCACTGGAGCACCACGGAGATACCCTCCGACCATCACCAAGGAGCTACACAATGCAAAGGAAGTTCGTAGGAAAGTCGTTGATCCTGGCCACTCTTGCCTCTCCCGCGATAGGACTCGCGGCCGAGCTGGTAGACGTCGCCAAACTGCCGGCCCGGGCGGGAGTAGCCGGTGGCAGTGATATCCACTCCGACCTGGGCCTGGACGCCGAGGAACTCGACAAGGGCACCAGCGCGAAGCTGCCGAACGGCACCCAGGTCACCCGCTACCAGCAGTACTACAAGGGTGTGCGGGTCTGGGGCGAAGCCATCACCGAAACCCGCAACGGCAGCACCAAGCGCAGTGGCCGGATGCTCGTGGGCATCGAGCAGGACCTGGTGCGTGACGCCACCCCCACCCTCACCAAGGAGCAGGCCCTGCAGCAGGCCAAGGCGCTGGTGCAGAGCAGCCAGCCGCTGAGCAACGAGCAGAGCGAACTGGTGGTGCGGCTGAACGAGCAGAAGCAGGCGCAACTCGCCTACGTGGTGTCGTTCTTCGTGGGCGGCGAGCAGCCGTCCCGCCCGCACTTCATGATCGAAGCCAACACCGGCGAGGTCCTGCAACGCTGGGAAGGCCTCAACCACGCCGAAGCCACCGGCCCGGGCGGCAACGCCAAGACCGGCAAGTACCTCTACGGCACCCAGTACGGCCCGCTGATCGTCAACTCCCGCTGCGAAATGAACAGCGGCGACGTGATCACCGTGAACCTCAACAACAGCACCAGCAACACCAGCGTCAAACCCTTCCGCTTCGCCTGCCCGTACAACGAGTACAAGCTCACCAACGGGGCCTACTCGCCGCTCAACGATGCCCACTACTTCGGCAACGTGGTGTTCCAGATGTACGGCAACTGGTTCGGCGGGCTGCGCCCGCTCAACGAGAAGAAGCTGTACATGAAGGTGCACTACGGCAACGGCTACGAGAACGCCTTCTGGGACGGCCAGGCCATGACCTTCGGCGACGGCAAGAGCCGCTTCTACCCGCTGGTGTCGCTCGACGTCTCGGCCCACGAAGTCAGCCACGGCTTCACCGAGCTGAACTCGGGGCTGGTCTACGACGGGCAGTCCGGCGGCATGAACGAGGCCTTCTCGGACATGGCCGGCGAAGCCGCCGAGTACTACATGAAGGGGCAGAACGACTGGAAGGTGGGTGCCGAGATCTTCAAGGGCAACGGCTCGCTGCGCTACATGGACCAGCCCAGCCGTGACGGCAGCTCCATCGACCACGCCAGCGACTACTACGACGGCATCGACGTGCACCACTCCAGCGGGGTGTACAACCGCGCCTTCTACCTGCTGGCCAGGTCGACCGGCTGGAACACCCGCAAGGCCTTCGAAGTGTTCGTCGACGCCAACCGCTTCTACTGGACCGAGACCAGCACCTTCGACCAGGGTGCCTGCGGCGTGATCAAGTCGGCGCAGAACCGCAGCCTGCCGACGGCGGATGTGGTCAACGCGTTCAAGACCGTGGGCGTGACCTGCAAGACCTCGCTGTAGAACGGGCCAAGGCCCCTGCCAAGCCCCCTGCCGGCGCCCGCCGCAGGGGGTCATGAAGACGGGCGTCGAACAGCGGAACGGGGCAAGACGCCTGCACGACGGCCCCGGCGCGGTTCCTCTTTCAAAAAAACACCCGGGCCCAACTGGCCAATTGCCACTCAAGTTCTGTCAGAGTATTCCGAAACAAAAGTAAGCCGCTGCAAGAGCGGCTGGACTCTCCACTCGGATGGAACTGAACCGATGCCCTCGCTGCGCTCCGTCAGCCTGCAGACGAAGATCCTGCTGGCTTTCACCCTGGTCAACCTGATCAGCATCGCCACCTTCATCAGCTATGCGCAGTACGTGAAGTCCCTGGACATCCGCGAGCAGATGGACAACCGCCTGCGCGCGGCGGCCCATGCGGTGCCGCGCCTGCTGGGCAACGACTACCTGGAGCGGGCGCGGACGGCCGACGGCCTGCGCGAGGGCGAGTACCTGGAGCAGGTGCGCAACCTCGGCGAGTACGCCGGCGAGGTGGACCTGAAGTTCGCCTACACCCTGATGGTCGACAGCGGCGGCCGGGTGTTCTACCTCTCCGACGGCGCCAGCAGCGGCGAAATCGCCAGCGACAGCTATGCCAAGCACCTGGAGGAATACACCGACGCCAGCCCGGCGGTGACCCGGGCGGCCCGCAGCAACCAGGCGCAGTTCGACGAGTACACCGACAGCTACGGGACCTTCCGCTCGATCTTCCTGCCCATGCGCACCACCGCGGGCCAACCCTATGTGGTCGGCGTGGACGTGACCCTGAGCAGCCTCGATGAGGCCATCGCCGACAGCCTGCGCAGCCTGCTGCTGATCGGCGCGGTGACCCTGGGCATCGGCCTGCTGCTGTCCTGGCTGGCCACGCGCATGCTGGTCCAGGCCATCCGCCAGCTCACCGGGCAGCTCAACCGCATCGCCCAGGAACGCGACCTCTCGCACGCCCTCGCCGTCACCAGCAACGATGAACTCGGGCAGATGGGCACGCGCCTGTCCGGCCTGCTGCAGGATCTGCGGCAAACGCTCTCCGGCGCCCTCGGCATGGCCGACAGCAACCAGAAACTGGCAGAAACCTTCCTCCACCGCGCCGACGACATCACCCAGCAGATCCAGCAGGCCGCGCACCAGCTGGCCGACGTCGACCAGCACGGCCAGTCGATCCAGCAGGCCGCGGGGCAATCCCACAGCCTCGCCGGCGCGGTGCGCAGCAACCTCGAACGCACCAGTGCCGAGCTCAGCCGCGCCCACCAGGAGCTGCAGCAGCTGATCGCCGACGTACACGGCAGCACCTCTTCCAACATCGAGCTGGCCACCGACCTCGACGGCCTCAGCCGCGAGGCCGAGCAGATCGGCAAGGTGCTGCAGATGATCGCCGGCATCTCCGAGCAGACCAACCTGCTGGCGCTCAACGCCGCCATCGAGGCCGCGCGCGCCGGTGAAGCCGGCCGTGGCTTCGCCGTCGTGGCGGATGAGGTGCGCAAGCTCGCCGGCCAGACCAAGAGCGTGCTGAGCGATGCCCACCAGGTGATCGACCAGGTGACCAGCGCCATCCGCCAGATCGCCCAGCGCATGGGCAGCACCGCCGAACGTTCGCGCGCCCTGGCAGGCAATGCCGACGAGGCGCTGGACGCCCTCGATGCGCTGGTCCGGCAGATGGACGAGGTGAACGCCAACGTCGAGCAGGCGCTGACCAGCAGCGAGAACATCCAGCATGCGGTGGCCGACATGTCCGGCCGCCTGGGCGACATGCGCGGCGCCTTCGAGCACACCCGCCAGGACGTCGACGCAATCAACCACTCCGCCGCCGAACTGGGCGAGACGGCGCGTGCCCTGAAGAGCGGCCTGGGCGCCTTCCGCACCTGATCGGTGCAGGCACGAAAACTGACCGCTCGCACAAGATCGCCAGCGCCCCTATAATCCGCGCCCCCGCAGGAGAGCGAGGCGCCATGCGCCTCCGCCGAAGGCGCAAACTCCCATAATCGCTCAGGCAGAAGTCACTGCGGGTTCCATGATCGCCAACTGGAGAGCGGCCGCCGGCGAGCGGCCCACCGAAGGGGCAAGCGGCCAGCGCCGCGCAAACTCTCAGGTACACAGGACAGGGGGAGGGGCAGCACAACGCAGGAGTTCTGTGTGCTCACCTACGTCTACCTGATCGCCATCGTCGCCGAAGCCATGTCCGGCGCCCTCGCCGCCGGCCGGCGCAACATGGACCTGTTCGGCGTCAGCCTCATCGCCTTCCTCACCGCCCTCGGCGGCGGCACCGTCCGCGACATCCTCCTGGGCCACTACCCGGTGAGCTGGACCCAGCACCCCGAATACATCTTCCTCACCATCGGCGCCGGCCTCGTGGCCATGCTCCTGTCACGCTTCATGCACCACCTGCGCCAGCTGTTCCTGGTACTCGACGCCATGGGCCTGATCGCCTTCACGGTGATCGGCTGCAACGTCGCGCTGGGCCTGGACTATGCGCTGCCGGTGGTGGCCATGGCCGGGATCATCACCGGCATCTTCGGCGGCATCCTCCGCGACATCCTCTGCAACCGCACCCCGCAGGTGCTGCGCCAGGAGCTCTACGCCAGCGTCTCCCTGCTGGTCGCCCTGCTCTACCTCGGCTTGCGCCAGCAAGGCGTCGACGACGACCTCAACCTGCTCGCCTCCTTCAGCGTCGGCCTGCTGCTGCGCCTCTCGGCGATCCGCTTCGGCTGGTCGCTGCCGATGTTTTCCTATGCGCCGGGGCGGTGGGAGCATTGAAAGTCTCCGCACCCACCGAGCCCGGCTCGGTTCGGTGCGCCCCATCTCCGGCCTGCCAGCGCAGCCCCGGGCACAGCGGTATCGCCCGATCCCGGAGCGCACACATGATGGCATCTCGCCGTTTCGGCCTTGGTTTCACCTTGCACGAAGGGTAAAATCCACACGTTTTCCCGGGTTTTTCTACGGGCCTGTGACGGCCCTGGCCAGAGCCCGTTCGCTCACCACGACGATGCGTCGCCCGTAGGACCCGCTGCAAGGATCGCAGTCGCCTTGAGCGCTAGACCCATCGGGACATGACCCATGCCGTTCGGGCCGCCCCCCAAGCTCAACCTGCGCAACCTCATCCTGCTGTTCGCGCTCGCCGCAACCCTGGCGACGCTGGCCAACAACCTGCTGGTGACCTATGGCATCCAGCGCCAGGCGCTGGTGCAGAACGCCCTGGAGGCCAACCGCGCCTATGCTGCCAAGCTCGCCGCCAGCATCAACGAGAACCTGGCCGGTGACCTGGAGCGCCTGCGCTTCAGCGCCAACCTGCTGGGCAACGTGCCGGGGGACAGGAAACAGATGGCGCTGGAAGCGGAGCGCCTGCTGATGCAGGACCACAGCTTCAACACCGTGCTGGTGGCCGATGCCGAGGGCACCGTGGTGGCCTCCAAGCCCGACAGCCTGGGCATCAACGGCCAGGCCCTGCGCTCGCGCGAGGCCCTGCAGCAGCGCCGGGCGATGGTCAGCCCGGCGTTCCGCTCCCTGGCGGGCAATCTCATCGTCTTCGTCTCCCACCCCATCTGGGGCCCCGATGGCCAGTACCGGGGGCTGATCGGCGGCACCATCTACCTGGGCAAGCCCAATGCCCTGGATTCGCTGGTCAGCCAGCACTTCCACCATGACGCGTCCAACGTCTACCTGGTGGACCCGGACCGCAAGGTGCTGTTCCACCCTGACGCCAGCCGCGTTGGCGAGCGCCTGGGCGCCAACCCCATCGTCGACGCGGTGCTCAAGGGCGAGAGCGGCGCCATGCAGGCGGTCAACACACGGGGCGTGGAGATGCTGGCCGGCTACGCCAGCGTGCCGCTGAGTGGCTGGGGCGTGGTGGCGCAGCAGCCCCTGGCTGCAGCCCAGGCGGCGCTGGAGGAGTTGATGAAGCGCCTGCTCGCCGGCCTGCTGCCCATGAGCCTGCTGGGCATCGGGCTGATCCTGTGGATTTCCGCGCGCATCAGCCGCCCGCTGCGGCAACTGGCCGAGAGCGCCGCGCAGCCCGAGCGGGCGGAGAAGGCCCTGCGGGTGAAAGCCTGGTATGCCGAGGCCTGGATGATCAAGCAGGCGCTGCTGGCCGGGCTGGAGGTCACCCGGGCCAAGCTCGGCCAACTGGACCAGCAGGCCAAGAGCGATCCGCTCACCGGGCTGGCCAACCGCCGCGCCATGGAGGAGCGCTTGCAGGCCTGGCAACGGCTGGGCACGCCGTTCTCCGTGATCAGCCTGGACATCGACCACTTCAAGCGGGTCAACGACACCTTCGGCCACGACACGGGTGACGATGTGTTGCGCCAGTTCGCCGACCTGCTGCGCCAGAGCTGCCGGGAGCGGGACCTGCCGTGCCGTGTCGGCGGCGAGGAGTTCATCCTGCTGCTGCCCGAGGCGTCCCTGCGCACGGCAGCAGAGGTGGCCGAACGCTTCCGCGCCCGGCAGGAGGCCACCCCGATCGACCCGGTGGGGCAGATCACCGTTTCCCTTGGTGTGGTGCACTGGTCGCCCCGAGGCGGGCGCAGCGTGCAGGACGTGCTCAAGCGCGCGGACGAGCTGCTCTACCAGGCCAAGCAGGCCGGGCGCAACCGGGTGATGGCGGACGAGATACGAGCATTCGAGTCAATCAGCTGACGCCAAAAACAAGGCTGTAAAAAATTCCTGACAGCCAATTCCTAGGTAAAAGTCGCCGTGATATACAGCGGCGGCTTTCTCGAGCCCTTCTTGCCGTCAAAGGACTGCTGTCATGAATCGAGCCTTCTCGCTGGTCTGGAATCCCCGTCTGCGCGCCTGGTGTGTCGCCGATGAGCAGGCCCGGAGACGCAAGGCGGGCTCCGGCGCGGTCCTGGCGTGTGCGCTGCTGGCCCCGGTGGCGGGCCTGGCGGCCGACCTGCCGACCGGCGGCCAGGTGGTTTCCGGCAGTGGCGCCATCAGCCAGCCCAACGCCCAGCAGATGGTCATCGACCAGTCCAGCAGCAAGCTGGCGATCAACTGGCAGAGCTTCGACATCGGCGCCGGCAAGCGGGTGACCTTCAACCAGCCCGGCAGCGATTCCATCGCCCTCAACCGCGTGGTGGGCAGCGACGGCTCGAAGATCATGGGCCAGCTGGATGCCAACGGGCGGGTCTTCCTGGTCAACCCCAATGGCGTGCTGTTCGGCAGCGGTGCCCAGGTCCAGGTCGGCGGCCTGGTGGCCTCGACCCTCGACATCGACCCGCAGGATTTCGAACGCGGCAAATACCGCTTCAAGGGCGACGGCACGCCGGCGGCCGTGGTCAACCAGGGCACCCTCACCGCAGCCGATGGCGGCGCCGTGGCGCTGCTGGGGGGCACCGTCAGCAACCAGGGGGTGATCGTCGCCCAGCAGGGCAGCGTGGCCCTGGCGGCCGGCAATGCCGTGACCCTGGACTTTGCCGGCGACGGCCTGCTCAACGTCCAGGTGGACGGCGCCGCAGCGGATGCGCTGGTGGAGAACCACAAGCTGATCCGCGCCGACGGCGGCAAGGTGCTGCTCACCGCCGATGCCGGCGATGCGCTGCTCAAGACCGTGGTCAACAACACCGGCGTGATCGAGGCCCACACCCTGGGCGAGAAGAACGGCAAGATCATGCTCATGGGCGACTTCGACGGCGGCGTGGTCAAGGTGGCCGGCACCCTCGATGCCAGTGCCCCGAACGGCGGCAATGGTGGCTTCATCGAGACCAGCGGTGCCCACGTGCAGGTGGCCGATGACGTGAAGGTCACCACCCTGGCCAAGCCCGGCAAGGGCAAGACCGGCGAATGGCTGATCGACCCCTACAACGTGACCATTTCCAATGCCGGCAGCACCGGCATGGGTGGCTTCAACGGCAACGCCAACGACAGCGTGCTCAACGTCAACACCCTGACCAACGCCCTGGCCAGCACCGGGGTGACGGTGACCACCGGAGTCGGTGGCAGCCAGGCCGGCAACATCACCGTCGATGCGCCCATCAGCTGGAGCGCCGACACCACCCTGACGCTGAACGCCGCCGGCAGCGTCATCATCAACAAGGACATCACCGCCACCGGCACCAACGCGGGGCTCTCGCTGGTCTACGGCAACGGCTACCGGCTGGGCAGCGGCGCCCGCGTCACCCTGTCGGGCAGCAACGCCAGCCTCAGCCTGGGGGGCACCAGCTACACCCTGATCCATGACCTCGCCGGTTTGCAGGGTGTCGGCGCCAGTGGCAACTACGCCCTCGCCACCGACCTTGACGCCAGCGCCACGCGCACCTGGAACGGCGGCCAGGGCTTCGCGCCGCTGCAAGGCTTCAGCGGCACCTTCACCGGCCTCGGTCACGCCGTGGATGGCCTGACCATCGCCCGTGGTTCCGAGAACAACGTGGGCCTGTTCCAGGCCGTCAGCGGGCAGGTGCGCGACCTGACCCTGTCCAATGCCGCCATCACCGGCAACATCACCGTCGGCGCCATCAGTGGGTCCCTCAGCGGCACGCTGTCGGGCATCCACGTCACCGGCTCGGTGCTGGGCAACGGCTCCAACGTCGGCGGCCTGGTCGGCCAGGTCACCAATGGCACGCTGCAGGGGGCGTCCTCGACCGCCAGCGTGACGGGCCTGAGCAACGTGGGCGGCCTGGCCGGCACCGTGCAGAACGGCACCCTGGCCGATGCCTATTCCACGGGGTCGGTGACCGGCACCCTCAGCAACAGCAGCGCCTTCGCCGGCGGGCTGGTGGGCAATGTCTTCGACTCGGCGACCCTGACCAACACCTACGCCAGCGGCCGGGTCCAGGGCTACACCGCCACGGGCGGCCTGATCGGCGGCACCTTCCTGTCCACCATCACCTTCGCCAACAGCTACTGGGACGTGAACAGCACCGGGCAGGCCAGCAGCGCCAGCGGGGGCACCGCCATCACTTCGGCCAATGCCCGCACCCAGTCCACCTACAACGGCTTCGACTTCGCCAATACCTGGGTGATGTTCGAGGGTGATACCCGGCCGATGCTGCGCAGCGAGTACTCCACCGCGGTGTACACCCCCCATGCCTTGCAACTGATCGGCATGAACCTGGCCGGCAACTACCGGCTCGGCACCTCCCTCGACCTGGGCGCCGTGCTTGCTGCCGGCGGCAACGGTTACTACGCCGATGTCTGGGGTGCATCGGGCTTCAAGCCCCTGGGCAGCGACACCGGCAGCTTCACCGGTAGCTTCAATGGACAGGGCTTCGGCCTCAGCGGCCTGGCCATCAACCGGGCGAGCACCAACTACGTGGGCCTGTTCGGCTACACCTCCGGCGCGACCCTGGCCAACGTCAAGCTGGTGGGCGGCAGTGTCACCGGCAACGACGGTGTCGGTGCGCTGGTCGGCTACATGACGGGCGGGACCCTTGGTAGCGCATCAGCCAGCACCACCGTCAGCGGCACCAGCACTGGCGAGGCCAATACCGGTGGGCTGGTGGGCACCAACGACGGCGGCGCCATCGCCGATGCCTCCGCCAGTGGCAACGTCACCGGCGCCGGCTACCAGGTCGGCGGCCTGGTCGGCTTCAATTTCAACGGCGGCAGCATCACGCGCGCCCATGCCACCGGCAATGTGACCGGCACCAACCCGAACAACGGCCTCGGCTATGTCGGTGGGCTGGTCGGAGCCAACGGCTACAGCGGCGATGGCGGTTCCATCAGCCAGTCCTACGCCACTGGCACGGTGAGGGCGGCGGCGGGCCCCATCGGCGGTTTCGTCGGCCATAACGAAGGCAGCATCACCGACTCCTACGCCACCGGCGCGGTGATAGGCCAGGGCTCCGCCAGCAACATCGGCGGCTTTGTCGGGGTCAACTTCGTCAACGGCACCATCGGCAACAGCTACTCCACCGGCTACGTCGCCGGCGGCAGCCAGATGGGCGGCTTCGCCGGCTACAACAACGGTGGCAGCAGTGCCATCACCAACGCCTACTGGGACATCCAGACCAGCGGCCAGACGCTGGGCAGCGCCGGTGGGGTGGCGGCTGGAATCACCGGACGCACCACCGCCCAGTTGCAGGGCAGCCTGCCGGCCGGTTTCTCCTCCTCGATCTGGGGCATCGGCACCAACCTCTATCCGTATCTGCAATGGCGCTACAGCACCACACCCAACGCCGTGAGCGGCCGGGTGTTCAGCGACGCCGGCAGCACGGCATTGGCCGGTGCCACCGTCAGTGCCGTGTCGGGTGGACAACTGATCGGCAACGCCTCCACCGGGGCGAACGGCTACTACTACGTCCTGGGCGAAGCCAGCCGCTTCGACAGCAATGGCACGCTCACCTACCTGGAGGGTGGTTCCAGCCAGGGCGCCGCGTTCAGTGATCGTGTCGGCTACCTCGGTATCCAGGGCCTGGACATCTATGCCTCGGCCATGCGCCTGATGACCGGGCAGGGCAGCCTCACGGCAACCCGCAGCCGCTACCTGGCCGCTCGGGGCAGCTACGCCGACAGCGACCTGGGCTTCCTCGCGCTCTCCGACTTCGGCGGTCTCACCGATACCGGCTATGGCCTCTACCTGAGCGCCACTCCTGCCAGCTACAGCCTGGACACCGACCTCGGCTCCGGCGGGCTGCTCAGCCTCGACAGCGGCGGTGCCTTCGGCATCAGCGGTACCCGCCAGCTGTCGGCGGCTGGCAACCTCGGCGTGGCCGACCGTCTGACCTGGGGCGACAACGCCGGGCTGACCCTCAGCACCAGCAACAGCGGAAACATCCTCCTGGGTGATGGCATCGACGCCGCCAACGGCAGCCTGACCCTGTCTGCTGCCGGCACCGCGACCAGCAACGGAGGCGTCAACCTCGGCCTGCTGAATCTCACCGGCGGCACCTGGAACCAGGTGGCGGCCAGCCTGCCGAGCTTCAACGCAACCGACTTCCGCCTCAGCCCCAGCGCCACCTTCATACGGGCCCTGGCCGGGGACGGCAGCGCCGCCACCCCGTACCGCATCGCCGATGTCTATGGGCTCCAGGGGCTGGCCTCCAACAGCCTGGCGGGCAGCCGCTTCGTCCTGGCGAACGACGTCGACGCCTCCAGCAGTGCGCTGTGGAACAGCGGCACCGGCTTCCTCTCCATCGGCAGCCTGGCCAACCCCTTCACCGGCCGGTTCGACGGGCAGGGGCAGCGCATCAGCGGCCTGGCCATCAACCGCCCCGGCAGCACCTACAGCGGCCTGTTCGGCTACAACGCCGGTTATGTCGGCAACCTCAACCTGGTGGGCGGCAGCGTGGCCGGCGGCACTTACACCGGCGCCCTGGTGGGCTACAACGCATCGGCCGGTGTGATCGAGCGGGTCAGCAGCGACACCGGCGCCACCGGTACGGGCAACGTCGGCGCCCTGGTCGGCACCAACGCCGGCACCCTCAGCGAGTCCCTGGCCACAGGCAGTGCCAGCGGCGGTCTCAATGGCGGCGGCCTGGCGGGCAGCAACACCAGCACCGGCATCCTCCGCGACAGCTACGCCACCGGCAGCGCCCAGGGCAGCGCCACGGCGGGCGGCCTGGTCGGGTTCAACGACGGCAGCCTGCTGCGTGTCTATTCCACGGGCACGGCCAGCTCCAGCGTCGGCGCGGTCGGCGGCCTGGTGGGCAGCAATGCCGGCACCGCCACCGGCAGTTTCTGGAACACCACCACCAGCGGCCTGGCACAGGGCGTCGGGGCCGGCAATGCCTCGGGCGTATCGGGGTTGACCAGCACCCAGCTCACCACCCTGGCGCCCTTCGTGGCGGCCGGCTGGAGCATCGACGACGCCGGCGGCACGGGTGCCACCTGGCGCATGTACGAGGGCCACAGCGCACCGCTGCTGCGCAGCTTCATGACCGCCCTCAGCGTCAACGTCGGCAGCGCCAGCAAGACCTACGACGGCACCGCCACCAGCAGCACGGGAGCCTTGGTGTTCCCCATCGGCTACGACCCAGCCCTGGTTTCCGGCAGCGCCTTCTACACCGCCAACAGCGCCAATGCCGGCACCTACACTGGCGCCAACCTGCGCGCGAGCGGGCTCTATTCCAGCCAGTTCGGCTATGACATCGAGATGCTCGCCGGCACCCTGACCATCGACAAGGCCGCGCTGACCATCACCGCCAGCGACGCCAGCAAGAGCGCCGGCCAGGTGGCGAACCTCAGTGGCTTCACCACCGCCGGGCTGGTGGCGGGGGACCAGGTCAGCGGTGTCAGCCTGGCCAGCAGCGGTGCCGGGGCAGGGGCTGCGGCCGGCAACTACGCCATCGTTGCCAGCAACGCCCAGGGCAGTGGGCTGGGCAACTACGACATCACCTACGTTGACGGCATGCTCACCGTCACCGGGACGCTGCCTTCCAGCACCGTCAGCGATCCGCGCGTGCAGGTGGCGCAGATGACCGGCAAACAGCCTGGCAGCGAAACCGAGCGGCCGCTGGTGGTGGTCACCCCGGCACTCTTCGCACCGGCCGAGTTCGGCGCGCAGCTCAACCTCGTCAACAACGGCATTCGTCTTCCCGAAGGAATCTGAAGATGCGTTCGACTCCCGTGCTGGCCGGCCTTGCCGCCTCGCTGCTCAGCCTGTCCGTCTCCGCCGCCACTGCTCCGGATGCCGGCCAGGTGCAGCAAGGCCTCGACCAGCAGCCCCTGCAACTGAGTCCCCGGCAGTCCCTGCCGATCAACCTCCCGGACACGCCCGCCGACCCGTCGGCCGAGGCCGGTCCGCGCCTGCAGGTCAATGGTTTCACCCTGGAAGGCAACAGCGCGCTGGGCAGCGAAGAGCTGCTGGGCCTGCTGGCCGACCTGCCCGGCAAGGAACTCAGCGTTGGTCAATTGCAGGCGGCCGCCAACCGCATCACCCGGCGTTACCGCGAGCAGGGCTACCCCCTGGCGCGTGCCTACCTGCCGGCCCAGGAGATCGACGGCGGGGTGGTGAAGATCGCCGTGCTGGAAGGGCGCTACGGCGAGATCAAGGTGGACAACCCGGTGGGCCTGGGCGGCAGCGCCCTGGCGCCGCTGGCCGCACTGAAAGCCGGTGATGCCGTGCAGGGCCAACCCCTGGAGCGCAGCCTGCTGCTGCTGCAGGACACCCCCGGCGTGGAGGTGAAGTCCACCCTGCGCCCTGGTGCCAGCACCGGCACCACCGACCTGCTGGTGGGGTTGCAGAAGTCCCCGCTGGTCACCGGCTCGGTGGACATGGACAACTACGGCAACCGCTTCGTCGGTCAGTACCGCCTGGGCGGCACCCTGAACCTGAACAACCCGCTCAACCTCGGCGACCGCCTCAGCCTGCGGGCCATGGGCAGCGACCAGGACCAGCACTACGGCCGCGTGGCCTACCAGTTGCCGCTCGGCCCCTGGGCCACCCAGTTCGGCGTCGCCTACTCGGACATGGACTACGAGCTGGGCAAGGACTTCGAGGACCTGCGCGCCCACGGCAACGCGCGCATCGCCAGCGTCTACGCCATCCAGCCCCTGGTGCGCTCGCGGGACTTCAGCCTGTTCACCCAGCTGCAGTTCGACGACAAGCGCCTGAAGGACGACATCGACCTGTTCGACGAGAAGAGCGACAAGCACGCCCGCGTCGTGACCCTCACCCTCAACGGCAACAGCCGTGACGACCTGCTCGGCGGCGGGATCAACAGCTTCGCCCTCGGCTGGAGCCAGGGCAGCCTGACCCTCGACGGCGCCCAGGCCCAGCGCACCGACGACGCCACCGCCGGCACCCGTGGCCGCTTCCACAAGCTCAACCCCAGCCTGGTGCGCCTGCAGCGCCTGAGCGATCGCTTCAGCCTCTACACCCAGCTCCAGGGCCAGTGGGCCGACGGCAACCTGGACAGCTCCGAGAAGCTCTACCTGGGCGGCGCCTACGGCGTTCGCGCCTATCCCCAGGGTGAGGCCTCGGGCGATCAGGGCTGGCTGGCCAACGTCGAGCTGCGCTACGCCCTCACCGAGGCCTGGCAGCTGTCCACCTTCGTCGACCACGGCGAAGTGCGCCTGAACAAGGACGCCTGGACCTCGGACGACAACCACCGCAGCCTCTCCGGTGCCGGTTTCGGTGCCCTGTGGGCGGCCCATGGCTGGCAGGTCAACGCCGTGGCGGCCTGGAAGCTGGGCAACGCCGAAGCCGAGAGCGACGTGGAACGCACGCCGCGCGTCTGGGCCCAGGTGGTGCGCGCCTTCTGAGTCCGTGCCCCTGCCTGATGGGCAGGGCATGGCGGGGTTTGCCGGTGCCACGGGCGGCAGGACGCAATCAATGATCCGACTGCTGGCCCGACCGTCGCAGTCACTGCAGCGCCTTCCGAGTGGATCGAGAAAGCCGCCCCTATTGGGCGCCAGCCTCATCGCACGGTGGTGAGCCGAACCCCGCCTCCGGGTACCTCTTCATCCCCGTCGGTGTCGGCCTCGGTGACGACCCTGACCAGGCTCATGCGCTCCTTGCGGATCAGCACTCGATACCGACCATCCACTGGGTCTTGTCAGCGTTGCTGCGGTCCAGATCGGCACGACGGACGAGCGGTTCCGTGCATCCCCGAGGCTTGATGTACTCCTCCGCTGCGCGCGCTGCCTCATCGATCGACATGGGGCGGCGGTCATCCCGCTGCACGGTTATATAGAAGGGCTTCTGGAACATCACGATGTAGGCATCCAGCGTGTAGCGCTGGCCCGCGATCTCGAGGTTGGCGTGGTACTCGTCGAAGCGTGTGAGATGGCGGGTGTCGAGGGCGCGCGGTGATGCGCAGCCGAGGATCAGCAAGGCCAGCCCTGCCAGGCAAGCCAGGGAAGTCACTTTCATGGTTCTCTCCTGATGAACAGCGGACTGCCAGGGGCGGCAGGCCTCTCAATGAAAAGCCCCCGCCGGATCGCTCCGGCGGGGGCTTTTCAGTTACTGATCGGAGATCAGACCTTGCTGCGCTCGTAGCGCTTGCGGTCGTTCTCGTTCAGCATTTTCTTGCGCAGGCGGATGGACTTCGGCGTCACTTCCACCAGCTCGTCGTCGGCGATGAATTCCAGCGCCTGTTCCAGGGTGAACTTGATCGGCGGAACCAGGGCGATGACTTCGTCCTTGCCGGAAGCGCGCATGTTGTCGAGCTTCTTGCCCTTGGTGGGGTTGATCACCAGGTCGTTGTCACGGCTGTTGATGCCGGCCAGCTGGCCTTCGTAGATCTCGTCGCCCGGGGCCAGGAACAGCTTGCCGCGGCTCTGCAGGGTTTCCAGCGAGTAGGTCAGGGCGGTGCCGGTAGCCATGGAGACCAGTACGCCGTTCTGACGGTTGCTGACTTCGCCGGCCTTGATCGGGCCGTAGTGGCTGAAGGTCGAGGTCAGGATGCCGGTGCCCGAGGTCAGGGTCAGGAAGTTGTTGCGGAAGCCGATCAGGCCACGCGCCGGGATGGTGTATTCCAGGCGCACACGGCCCTTGCCGTCGGGGATCATGTTGGTCAGATCGCCCTTGCGCAGGCCCATCTGCTCCATCACCGAGCCCTGGTGCTGCTCTTCGATGTCGATGGTGACGTTCTCGTAGGGCTCCTGCTTCTCGCCGTCCTTCTCGATGATCACCACTTCCGGACGGCCCACGGCCATCTCGAAGCCTTCGCGGCGCATGGTTTCGATCAGTACGGACAGGTGCAGTTCACCGCGGCCGGAGACCTTGAACTTCTCGGCGGACTCGCCCGCTTCGACGCGCAGGGCGACGTTGTGCAGCAGTTCCTTCTCCAGGCGGTCCTTGATGTTGCGGCTGGTGACGAACTTGCCTTCCTTGCCGGCGAAGGGCGAGTCGTTGACCTGGAAGGTCATGCTCACGGTGGGCTGGTCGACGGTCAGGGGCGGACGGGCTTCGACGTTCTGCGGGTCGCACAGGGTGTCGGAGATGAACAGCTCTTCCATGCCGCTGACGCAGACGATGTCGCCGGCTTCGGCTTCGGCGACTTCGACGCGCTGCAGGCCGGAGTGACCCATGATCTTCAGGATGCGGCCGTTGCGCTTGGTGCCGTCGTCGCTGATGGCGACCACCGGGGTGTTGGACTTGATCTTGCCGCGGGCGATGCGGCCGATGCCGATCACGCCGAGGAAGCTGTTGTAGTCCAGCTGGGAGATCTGCATCTGGAACGGGCCATCGACGTCGACGTCCGGAACCGGGACGTGGTCGATGATCGCCTGGAACAGCGCGTCCATGTTGTCGTCCATCTTCTCGTGGTCGAGACCGGCGATGCCGTTCAGGGCGCTGGCGTAGACGATCGGGAAGTCGAGCTGCTCGTCGGTGGCGCCGAGGTTGTCGAACAGGTCGAAGATCTGGTCGATGACCCAGTCAGGGCGCGCGCCCGGACGGTCGATCTTGTTGACCACGACGATCGGACGCAGGCCGGCCTTGAAGGCCTTCTGGGTCACGAAGCGGGTCTGCGGCATGGGGCCGTCCTGGGCGTCGACCACCAGCAGCACGGAGTCGACCATCGACATCACGCGCTCGACCTCACCGCCGAAGTCGGCGTGGCCGGGGGTGTCGACGATGTTGATGTTGTAGCCGTTCCACTTGATGGCGGTGTTCTTCGCCAGGATGGTGATGCCGCGCTCTTTCTCCTGGTCGTTGGAGTCCATCACGCGCTCGGATTCCGCTTCTTTGCGGTCGAGGGTGCCGGAGAGCTTCAGCAGCTTGTCGACGAGGGTGGTCTTGCCGTGGTCGACGTGGGCGATGATGGCGATGTTGCGTAGTTTTTCGATCACTTGTGTATCTCGATCAGAGGATTCGGTTCGCCGCTGAGTCTAGGCGGCCTGTATGAAAAACGTTCGATTCAGCCCACCCACTGGTCGGGGGGGCGGTGGCGGATGCTGCCGCCATACAGCCCGGGCTGTTTAGGCCGGGCGATAAACGCGCACATTGGCATGCCCCTCGCTGAGCAGATGGTGAGCATGCAGGCGGCTCATGACGCCTTTATCGCAATACAGGAGGTACTGGCGGTTTTCGTCCAGTTCCTTGAAGCGGCTGTTGATGGCGTAGAACGGCAGGGCCTGGACTTCGATGCCGGGCAGCTCCAGCGGTTCATCTTCCTGGGCATCCGGATGGCGGATGTCGATGACGATCTGGCCCGGCAGCGCCTCGCCGACCTCTTCCACCTTCAGGTCCTGGCCCAGTTCCTCGATCACGCGGTCGATGGGGATCAGGCGGGCACGCTCGATGGCACGCTCCAGCACGGCCATGTCGAACTGCGCCTCTTCGTATTCGATGCGGCTCTGCTTGGCGCGGGTGGTCGGATTCACCGAGATCACGCCGCAGTACTCGGGCATGTGCTTGGCGAACTCGGCGGTGCCGATGCGGGTGGCGGTGTCGATGATGTCCTGCTTGTGGCTGGCGATCAGCGGGCGCAGCACCAGCATGTCGGTGGCCGAGTCGATCACCGAGAGGTTCGGCAGGGTCTGGCTGGACACCTGGGAGATGGCCTCGCCCGTGACCAGCGCCTCGATGCGCAACTGCTCGGCCATGCGCGTGGAGACCCGCAGCATCATGCGCTTGAGGATCACGCCCATCTGGCTGTTGTCGACCTTGCCGAGGATCTCGGCCACCACTTCCTCGAACGGCACGCTGATGAACAGCACGCGCTGGGAGCGGCCGAACTTCTCCCACAGGTAGTGGGCCACTTCCATCACGCCCAGCTCGTGGGCGCGGCCACCGAGGTTGAAGAAGCAGAAGTGCGCCATCAGGCCACGACGCATCATCTGGTAGGCGGCGACGGTGGAATCGAAACCGCCGGACATGAGCACCAGGGTCTGCTCCAGCGAACCCAGCGGGTAGCCGCCGAGGCCGTCGTGCTGGTGATGGATGACGAACAGGCGCTGGTCGCGCACCTCGATGCGCACTTCCACTTCCGGGTTCTTCAGCGAAATGCCGGCGGCGTTGCATTCGCGACGCAGGCGGCTGCCCACGTGGCTCTCCAGCTCCATCGAGGTGAAGGTGTGCTTGCCGGCGCGCTTGCAGCGCACGGAGAAGATCTTCCCGGGGATCTGGTCGGCGTAGTGCAGCTTGCACTTTTCCAGCACGTCGTCGAAGTCGCCGAGCGGGTACTCGTTGACCTCGAGGAAGTGGGTGATGCCCGGGGTGCAGGTGAGGCGCTCGATCATCTCGGCGAGGAGCTTCGGATCGGTTTGCGTCGTGACCAGCTCCAGGTTGTCCCAGATGCCGCTCACTTCGACTTCCGGGTCGAGATCACGCAGCACCACGCGAATGTTCTTCGCGAGCTGGCGGATGAAATGCTTGCGCACCGGCCGGCTCTTGATGGTGATTTCGGGGAAGACCTTGATGATGAGTTTCATGAAAACAGCGCTTGCTGGGACAACGGAAAAAGAGGGGCGCGGATTATAGCGGAAATTGTTCAAGCTTTGACCAAAATCAATCACACCCCCTGATCACGCACCAAACAGGTGCAATCACGACGTGCGGAGCACGGAATTGGTGCGCAAAACTGTACACAATCATTCTTCAGCCCCCGGCCTGCCTGTGTTCTAGGGCTCTTGCCCATTCCAGGGCACTGGCACGCAATTTGCTCCCTTGTGAGGCAGGTTGCCCTGGCGGACTATGCCGCCCCGGCTTCACCTTTTATCGGGGGCTCAAACTTTTCCAGCTCCCCATTCACCTGGAGGACACCATGTCGAAGTCGCTTCAACTGATCAAAGACCATGACGTGAAGTGGGTAGACCTGCGCTTCACCGATACCAAAGGCAAGCAGCACCACGTGACCATGCCGGCACGCGACGCACTCGACGACGAGTTCTTCGAAGTCGGCAAGATGTTCGACGGCTCGTCCATCCACGGCTGGAAAGGCATCGAAGCCTCCGACATGATCCTGCTGCCGGTCGACAGCACCGCCGTGCTCGATCCGTTCACCGAAGAGCCGACCCTGATCCTGGTCTGCGACATCATCGAGCCGAGCACCATGCAGGGCTACGACCGCGACCCGCGCTCCATCGCCAAGCGCGCCGAGGAGTACCTGAAGACCACCGGTATCGGTGACACCGTCTTCGTCGGCCCGGAACCCGAGTTCTTCATCTTCGACGAAGTGAAGTTCAAGTCCGACATCTCCGGCTCCATGTTCAAGATCTACTCCGAGCAAGGCTCCTGGATGACCGACCAGGACGTCGAAGGCGGCAACAAGGGCCACCGCCCGGCCGTCAAGGGCGGTTACTTCCCGGTTCCGCCGTGCGACCACGACCACGAAATCCGTACCGCCATGTGCAACGCCATGGAAGAGATGGGCCTGGTCATCGAAGTTCACCACCACGAAGTGGCGACTGCCGGCCAGAACGAAATCGGCGTGAAGTTCAACACCCTGGTCGCCAAGGCTGACGAAGTCCAGACCCTGAAGTACTGCGTGCACAACGTGGCCGATGCCTATGGCAAGACCGCCACCTTCATGCCGAAGCCGCTGTATGGCGACAACGGCTCGGGCATGCACGTGCACCTGTCGATCGCCAAAGACGGCAAGAACACCTTCGCAGGTGAAGGCTATGCCGGCCTGTCCGACACCGCCCTGTACTTCATCGGCGGCATCATCAAGCACGGCAAGGCCCTGAACGGCTTCACCAACCCGTCGACCAACTCGTACAAGCGCCTGGTTCCCGGTTTCGAAGCCCCGGTCATGCTGGCCTACTCCGCCCGCAACCGTTCCGCCTCGATCCGTATCCCGTACGTGTCCAGCCCGAAAGCACGCCGCATCGAAGCGCGCTTCCCGGACCCGGCTGCCAACCCCTACCTGGCCTTCGCCGCCCTGCTGATGGCCGGCCTGGACGGCATCCAGAACAAGATCCACCCCGGCGATGCCGCCGACAAGAACCTGTACGACCTGCCGCCGGAAGAGGCGAAAGAGATCCCGCAGGTTTGCGGCAGCCTGAAAGAGGCGCTGGAAGAACTGGACAAGGGCCGTGCGTTCCTGACCAAGGGCGGCGTGTTCAGCGACGACTTCATCGATGCCTACATCGAGCTGAAGAGCGAAGAAGAAATCAAGGTGCGCACCTTCGTGCACCCGCTGGAATACGACCTGTACTACAGCGTCTGATCCGGCAGCCTGCACAGGCAGCGTGCCGCGCGAGCGGCACGGACTGAAGAGGCCTCCTTCGGGAGGCCTCTTTTTTTGTCCCGGGAATGGCCCCTCGGCGCTCGGCATCGGCCACGCCGCCAGCGCAGCGCATCACCGGGCGGACCACGATTTTCCGGCTGCGCCGCACAGCCGCATCAGGCCGAACTTGCCAGCTTGGCGCGCGGGTGCAAGGCTTAGCGGCATCATCCAGAGGAGACCGGCCCATGCGCCTCCTGCTCGCCTGCCTGCTGCTGTCGCTGACGCTCCCCGCCACGGCGCAGATCTACAAGTACACCGACGCCAACGGCAATACCGTCTTCACCAACCAGCCGCCGGATGGCACCAGGACCGAAGAGGTCAGCCTGCCCACCCCCAACACCGTGGAAGCGCAGAAGCCCTCCGCCCCGGCCGCCGCCGCGAAGGACCAGGCAGCCGAAGCGGCGTACCAGGAACTGCGCCTGACCGACGTGCCCAGCGACGAAGCCCTGCGCGCCAACAACGGCACCTTCTCCGTCGGCGTGCACCTGGTTCCGCGCCTGCGCACCGGCCACCGGCTGCAACTGCTGCTGGACGGCAAGCCCGAGGGCCAGAAGGTCAACGTGCCGCGCCTGCAGGTGATCAACGCCGATCGCGGCGAGCACAGCCTCGCGGTCCAGGTGCTCGCAGGCGACCAGGTCGTGCAACAGAGTGAAACCGTCACCTTCACCGTACAACGGGTCAACACCAGCAGCCCGGCGCTGCGCCCGCCACCCCCTCCGAAACCCACTCCGAAGCCAGCCACCTGACCCATGCGCACGATCCTGTTCTGCCTGCTGTTCGCCTGCCTGCCGGCGATGGCCCAGGTCTACACCTACATCGACGAGGAAGGTAACCGCGTCTTCACCGACCGGCCCAAGCCCGGCAACGCCGAGCGCATCGAACTGGCGCCCTCCAACGGCATGACCGCCCAGCCGGCGGCCCCGGCCGTATTGCCGCCCGCCGCCATCCCCCGCGAGCTGGGCTACCAGGTGCTGCGCATCCTGGTGCCCGAGCCGGACGCCACGGTGCGCGACATGGAGGGCAACCTCATCGTCACCGCCATGAGCGAGCCCGGCCTGCGCGACGGCCACAACTACCGCCTGGTGCTGGACGGCAAGGCCCAGGGTGAACCCGGCCGCAGCCCGGTGTTCCCACTGACCAACCTGGATCGCGGCACGCACCAGCTGGCGGTGGAGATCATCGACGACAAGCAGCGGGTGGTGGAGCGCACACCGAACCAGCCGGTGCACATCATGCGCATCACCCTGGCGCAGAAGCGCCAGGCGCGCCCCTGCCAGAAGGCCGATTACGGTGTCCGCCCCGAATGCCCGCTCAAGGACAAGCCCAAGGAGCCGGACAAGGGCATCATCGGCATCCTCCCGTTCTTCTGATTGCGCGGCGCACCGCAATGGTGCGCCAGGCTGCACCGATTTCTATACTCTCCCCATTTTGGTTCGCCCACATGCGGCCGCACTGCGCTGAAGAGCAGCCGCAAGCGGCTGGCGGCCTGTTCCAGCGCGTCTTTTCAGGGCTTGGTTTGCTTCTTGCATTTTCCTGCCCATCGCCGAGATGCCCGACCTATGACCATCAACGACGCCCTGCACCGACTGCTGCTCGACAACCTGACCACTGCGGTGATCCTGCTCAACGCCGACCTGCGGCTCGAGTACATGAACCCCGCGGCCGAGATGCTCCTGGCCGTCAGCGGCCAACGCAGCCACGGCCAGTTCATCAGCGAGCTGTTCACCGAGTCGCCCGAGGCCCTGACCTCGCTGCGCCAGGCGGTGGAACAGGCGCACCCCTTCACCAAGCGCGAGGCCATGCTCACCTCCCTCGCCGGGCAGACCCTGACGGTGGACTACGCGGTGACGCCCATCCTCAACAAGGGCGCTACCCTGCTGCTGCTGGAAGTGCACCCGCGCGACCGGCTGTTGCGTATCACCAAGGAAGAGGCCCAGCTGTCCAAGCAGGAAACCACCAAGTTGCTGGTGCGCGGCCTCGCCCATGAGATCAAGAACCCCCTGGGCGGTATCCGTGGCGCCGCCCAGCTGCTTTCCCGCGAGCTGCCGGAAGAGCACCTGAAGGACTACACCAACGTCATCATCGAGGAGGCCGATCGCCTGCGTAACCTGGTGGACCGCATGCTCGGCTCCAACAAGCTGCCATCGCTGGCGATGACCAACGTCCACGAAGTGCTGGAGCGTGTCTGCAGCCTGGTGGAAGCGGAGAGCCAGGGCGGCATCACCCTGGTGCGCGACTATGACCCGAGCATCCCGGACGTGCTCATCGACCGTGAACAGATGATCCAGGCCGTGCTCAATATCGTGCGCAACGCCATGCAGGCCATCTCCGCCAACAACGACCTGCGCCTCGGGCGCATCACCCTGCGTTCGCGCACCCTGCGCCAGTTCACCATCGGCCACACCCGGCACCGCCTGGTGACCAAGGTGGAGATCATCGACAACGGCCCGGGCATCCCGCCCGAACTGCAGGAAACCATCTTCTACCCCATGGTCAGCGGGCGCCCGGACGGTACCGGGCTCGGGCTGGCCATCGCCCAGAACATCATCAGCCAGCACCAGGGGCTGATCGAGTGCGAAAGCCATCCCGGCCACACCGTCTTCTCGATCTTCCTGCCGCTGGAACAAGGAGCCGCATCCTCATGACTCGTAGTGAAACTGTCTGGATCGTCGACGACGACCGCTCCATCCGCTGGGTCCTGGAAAAGGCCCTGCAACAGGAAGGCATGACCACCCAGAGTTTCGAAAGCGCCGACAGCGTGCTCACCCGCCTGACCCGCCAGCAGCCGGACGTGATCATCTCCGACATCCGCATGCCCGGCGCCAGCGGCCTGGACCTGCTGGCGCGCATCCGCGAACTGCACCCGCGCCTGCCGGTGATCATCATGACCGCCCACTCGGACCTGGACAGCGCCGTGGCGTCCTACCAGGGCGGCGCCTTCGAATACCTGCCCAAGCCCTTCGACGTCGACGAGGCGGTCTCCCTGGTCAAGCGCGCCAACCAGCACGCCCAGGAGCAGCAGAGCCTGGAAGCCCCGGCCAACCAGCCGCGCACCCCCGAGATCATCGGCGAGGCGCCGGCGATGCAGGAGGTGTTCCGCGCCATCGGCCGCCTCAGCCACTCCAACATCACCGTGCTGATCAACGGTGAATCCGGTACCGGCAAGGAGCTGGTGGCCCATGCGCTGCATCGCCACAGCCCGCGCGCCGCCTCGCCCTTCATCGCCCTGAACATGGCGGCGATCCCCAAGGACCTGATGGAATCCGAGCTGTTCGGCCACGAGAAGGGCGCCTTCACCGGCGCGGCCAACCAGCGTCGCGGCCGCTTCGAGCAGGCCGACGGCGGCACCCTGTTCCTCGACGAGATCGGCGACATGCCCGCCGACACCCAGACCCGCCTGCTGCGGGTGCTGGCCGATGGCGAGTTCTACCGCGTGGGCGGCCATACCCCGGTGAAGGTGGACGTGCGCATCATCGCCGCCACCCACCAGAACCTGGAAAACCTGGTGCAGGCCGGCAAGTTCCGCGAAGACCTGTTCCACCGCCTCAACGTCATCCGCATCCATATCCCGCGCATGTCCGACCGCCGCGAGGACATCCCGGCGCTGGCCCGCCACTTCCTCGCCCGTGCGGCCCAGGAGTTGGCCGTGGAGCCCAAGCTGCTCAAGCCGGAGACCGAGGAATACCTGAAGAACCTGCCCTGGCCGGGCAACGTGCGCCAGCTGGAGAACACCTGCCGCTGGATCACCGTGATGGCCTCGGGTCGCGAAGTCCACGTGGACGACCTGCCGCCGGAACTGCTGACCCAGCCCCAGGACGCGGCGCCGGTCACCAACTGGGAGCAGGCCCTGCGCCAGTGGGCCGACCAGGCGCTCGCCCGCGGCCAGTCCAGCCTGCTGGACAGCGCCGTGCCGTCCTTCGAGCGGATCATGATCGAGACCGCGCTCAAGCACACCGCGGGCCGTCGCCGCGACGCCGCCGTGCTGCTGGGCTGGGGCCGCAACACCCTCACCCGCAAGATCAAGGAACTGGGCATGAAGGTGGATGGCGGCGACGAGGACGACGGCGACGACGCCTGATCCGCCCTGCTCCACCCTCCACTCCGACCTCGCGGGCCTGCTGGCCCGCGACGCATTTCAGGCGGCCCCCCCGCCTCACCGCGTTGTAGGAGCGAGTTCGTTCGCGACGGACCGCCAGCCGGTCCATGGAAGCCCCTCGGAAAGGCCGCCCGCGAATGGATTCGCTCCTGCTCCCC
>NZ_QKRU01000089.1:0-24776 GCF_003234055.1 Pseudomonas sp. 57B-090624 | reverse complement strand
GGCGTGGGGGTGGCTGCGGGCAGCCAGTTCGATCTGCCGGATGAGTTCGCCGGAAAGCTGCTGCAGGCTGTCCTTGAGCCCCTGGCGCGCCTTGGTGAAGACGCCTACGGCGCCGGCGGCCAGGGCTTCGAGGGTGATGGCCGCGCCGGCCTCGGTGAGGGTCGAGCAGATGATCGAGGGCGTGGGCCGCTCGGCCATGATCTTGCGCAGGAAGGTGATGCCGTCCATGCGCGGCATCTCGACGTCCAGGACCAGCACGTCGGGCCACTGCTTGCGCATCTTGTCCAGGGCGAACAGCGGGTCGGCGGCCTGGCCGATGACCTGGATGCCGGGGTGGTTGTCCAGGCAGGCGGTGAGCACCTGCCGCACCAGGGCGGAGTCGTCGACGATGAACACCTTGATCGGGTTCGGGGCGGGTCTGCTGAGCGGGCTCATGAGCGTTGGAATACCGAGGGCCGCACTGCACGCAGCGGCAGGTTGAAGCCATGCAGGCTTTCCGCATGGCCGATGAAGAACAGGCCGTCCGGGCGCAGGCGCTCCACCAGGCGCGCGACCATGGCGCGCTTTTCCTCCTGGCCGAAGTAGATGAGCACGTTGCGCAGGAAGATCACGTCGAAGGGGCCGATCTCCCTGGGGATTGGCCGGGTCAGGTTGAGTTCGGCGAAGGTCACCCGGTGGCGCAGGGTCTGGCTCATGCGGAACAGCCCCTGGCTCTCCTCCACGCCCTTGAGGCAATGACGCTTGAGCCAGCCGGTGGGGAAGTTCTCCGCCTGCTCCATGGGGTAGGTGGCCTGGCGTGCCTTTTCCAGCACGCGGCGGCTGAGGTCGCTGGCGAAGATCGACCAGTCCTGGGTGCGGGCGTTCTCGGCCAGGGTCATGGCCATGCTGAAGGCCTCCTGGCCGGAGGAGCTGGCGGCGCTCCACAGGTGCAACGGGCGACGCTGGCGGGCCACCCATTCGCCGAGCAGCTTGAAATGCTGCGGCTCGCGGAAGAAGTAGGTTTCGTTGGTGGTCAGCAGGTCGATGACGGTGCGCCGTTCCTCCTGGGCGGCGGGATCGTCGAGCACCTTCATGTAGTCGCCGTAGCTGTCCAACTCCAGGGCGCGCAGGCGGCCCATCAGGCGCCCGGCCATCAGGGTGCGTTTCTGTTCGGCCATGCGGATCCCCGAGGCCTCCAGCATCATCTGCTGGAGGCGACGGAAGTCGCTGTCGCTGAGCTTGGGCAGGTGGCTGGTGGGCATCAGCCGGCCTGCTGGGCGAGGCTCAGCTGGCGGATGTCGTCCAGCGAGAGCACGCGGCGCACGTCGAGGATGATGGTGAAGCCGCGCTCATCGCGGGCCATGCCGGCGATGAAGTCGGTGCGGATGCCGGCGCCGAAGGGCGGCGCCTGCTCGACCTTGTCGGACTCGATGTCCAGCACTGCGTCCACCGCGTCCACCACCAGGCCGATGCGCTGCTGCTGCTCATCCAGGTTCAGCTCGATGATGACGATGCAGGTGCGCTTGTTCGGCACGCTCAGCTCGAAGCCGAAGCGTGCCGCCAGATCCAGCACCGGCACCACGTTGCCGCGCAGGTTGATCACCCCGTGGATGAAGGGCGGCATCATCGGCACGGTGGTGACCTGGCCGTATTCGATGATCTCGCGCACCAGGTCGATGGGCAGTGCGTAGCGCGCCTGGCGCACCCGGAACGACAGGTGCTGGATGCTGGTGGGCAGGGCCACCGGCACCATGGCCTTGGCTTCGTTCATGCCGCCTCCTCAGTTGAAGCTGACGAACTGGCCTTCATCGGCCAGCGGCTGGTTCGGCTTGCGCGGGGCCGGGCGGCGCAGTTCGCGCACGTTGCCGGGGCCACGGTCGTTGCGCACCACGGGCAGCTTGCCGGCCTGGGCGGCGCTCTCCAGGCGGAAGTAGCCGATCAGCTCCTGCAGCTGGCTGGCCTGGGCGTTCATTTCCTCGGCGGTGGCCGCCAGCTCCTCGGAGGCGGAGGCGTTCTGCTGGGTGATCTGGTTCATCTGGCCCATGGCGATATTGATCTGCGCGGCGCCGGTGGTCTGTTCCTGGGACGCAGCGGTGATTTCCTGCACCAGGTCGGAGGTCTTCTGGATGTTGGGCACGATCTGGTCGAGCAGGGCGCCGGCCTGTTCGGCCAGGTGCACGCTGTTGCTGGCGACGCCGCCGATCTCCTGGGCGGCCACCTGGCTGCGCTCGGCGAGCTTGCGCACCTCGGCGGCGACCACCGCGAAGCCCTTGCCGTGGTCGCCCGCGCGGGCGGCCTCGATGGCGGCGTTGAGGGCCAGCAGGTTGGTCTGGTAGGCGATGTCGTCGATGATGCCGATCTTGTCGGCGATCTGCTTCATGGCCTGGACCATCTCGCGCACCGCCTGGCCACCCTGCACGGCGTCGTTGGCGGCCTTGCCGGCGATGCCGTCGGTGATCTGCGCGCTTTCGGTGTTCTGCGCGATGGAGGCGGACATCTGCTCGACCGAGGCGGTGGTCTCCTCGACGCTGGCGGCCTGTTCGGTGGCGGCCTGGCTCAGGGACTGCGAGGTGGCGCTGACTTCCTCGGAGGCCGAGGACAGCGAGTCCGCGGCGCTGCGCACGTCGGCCATGACGCTGCGCAAGCGCTCGGTCATGTGCTGCATGGAGGCCAGCAGGCGCCCGGTCTCGTCGCGGCTTTCGGATTCGACGTGCACCGTCAGGTCACCCTCGGCCAGGCTGTTGGCCACGCCCATGGCGCGGTTCAACGGCCGCGAGATGGAGCGGGTGACGAGGATGCCGATGGCGAAGCCGAGCGCGGCGGCGATCAGGATCAGCGCGATCATCTGGGTCCGCGAACCCAGGTAGATGTCGGTGATGGTGTCGTTGGCGTCCTTGGCGCGGGATTTCTTCTGCGCCACCAGCTCGCTGATGGTGGCGTCGGCGGCGTTGCCCTGGGCACGCAGCTGCGGCATCAGTGCGGTGGCCTCGGTGCTCTGCGCCAGGGGGGCGTTCTTGTTCGCCTCGAGCATCTGCAGCACGATTTTCTCGTATTCGGCCAGTTGCGTGTCGAGGGCGGTGAGCTTGGCGAGGGACTGCTCGCTGTCGAAGCTGCCGCGCGCCTTGTCGAGGTTCTCGTGCAGGTTCTTCATCGCGTCGTGGACCTGCGCGGCGGTGGCGTCGCGTTCCTGCTGGGAAGACGACAGCAGGTTGCTGCGCAGGTGGCGGCCCATGTAGATGAGGTCCAGGTTGGCGTTCATCATGGTTTCCAGGGCGGCCATCTCGCGGCTGTACATCTGGTCGGAGAGGTCGTTGACCTTGCCCAGGTTGACGATGCCCAGGACCCCCACCACGGCGGTCAGGAGCACCACCAGGGAAAAGCCGGCGATCAGCCTTACGCCGATCTTCAGGTTGCTGATGAATTGCATGGCGGTGATCTCCTACGAGCCCGCGAGGTCGGGGCGCGGTTGGGTTGAAGGGGTACGGGCGTCGGCGTCGACGCGTCCTTGCAGGTGGCGGAACAGGCTGGCGATATCGAGGATCAGGGCGACCTGCCCGGAGCCGAGGATGGTGGAACCGCTGATGCCTTCCAGGTGCTGGAACAGCAGGCCGAGCGGCTTGATCACCGTCTGCAGCTCGCCGTGCAGGTTGTCGACGACCAGCCCGGCCTGTTGGCGCCCCAGGCTGACGACCACGATGTTGCGCCGCTTGCCGCGCTGCACCGGCAGCTCGAAGTGCGCGGCCAGGTCGATGCAGGGCAGGGGCCGGCCGCGCAGGTCGAGGTAGCCGTAGGCGGCCTCTGCCAGCTGCCCGGCTTCCAGCTCCAGGCACTCGGTGACCATGTCCAGCGGCACCACGAAGTGTTCTTCGCCCAGGCTCACCAGGAAGCCGTCGATGATCGCCAGGGTCAGCGGCAGGCGGATGCGGAAGGTGCAGCCCAGGCCCGGCCGCGAGTCGATCTCGATGCTGCCGCGCAGGGCGTCGATGGCGCTGCGCACCACGTCCATGCCGACGCCGCGCCCGGAGAGGTCGGAGACGTTGTCGGCGGTGGAGAAGCCGGCGGCGAAGATCAGCCGCTGGATATCGTGCTCGGGCAGGTTCGCCTGCGCATCGATCAGGCCACGGGCGATGGCCTTCTCGCGGATGCGCGCGGTGTTCAGGCCGTGGCCGTCGTCGGCCACCTCGATGACGATCATCCCCGACTCGTGGAAGGCGTTGAGGCTCAGCCGGCCTTCGGCGCTCTTGCCGGCGGCCAGGCGCTGCTCGGCGGATTCGATGCCGTGGTCGATGGCATTGCGCACCAGGTGGGTGAGGGGGTCGGCGAGCTTGTCGATCACCGACTTGTCCAGCTCGGTGTCGGCCCCGCGGATCTCCAGGCGGATGTCCTTGCCCAGCTGCTGGCTGACGTCGCGCACCACGCGGTGGAAGCGGTTGAAGGTGTCGCCGATCTCGATCATGCGCAGCTTCAGCGCCGCCTCGCGGATCTGCTCGACGCGCTGGTTGACCGTCTGCGCGCCTTCCAGGCACAGGGCGTTGCCGTGCATCTGCGCCTGCAGCTGGGCCCCGGCGGCGCTGATCACCAGCTCGCCGACCAGGTTGATGAGCTCGTCGAGCTTGTGTGCGGCGACGCGGACCTGGCTGCTTTCCTGGACCTTGCGCTCGCGCGAGCTCTTCTGCTTGGCCAGGGCGGCGTTGACCGCCTGCGGCGCGACGATGCCTTCTTCCACCAGCACCGCACCGAGGGCTGGTTTGAGTTCAGGGGCCCCGGCCTGCAGGGCCAGGCCCTGGGCCAGTTCGTGCTCGGTGAGCAGGCCGCTGGCGACGAGGATGGCGCCGATGCGCTGGTCGGTCTCGGGCAGTTCCTGGATCAGGCGGATGTAGTCGTCCAGGGCGCTGTCGGGCGGCAGGATGCGCAGGGTGCAGAAGTCGTGGATGAAGTCGAAGACGTCCTCGATCTCGGCCTTGGTGGCGTTGCTGAAGAGGTCGATCTCCATGCCCAGGTAGCAGCTTTCCGGGTCCAGTTCGGCCAGCGGCGGCAGGGCGTCGTCGATCACCTGCAGGTTGAGCACCTCGCCCAGGCGGCCGAGGTACTGGACGAAGGCGATGGGGTCGAAGCCGTTGCGCAGCAGGTCGGCATGGAAGCGCAGGGAGATGTGCCAGGCGCCGTCCCTGGGCGAGCCGCCATCGGCGGGCGGCGTGGCCTCGGCGGGCGCCGCGTGCGCCGGGGCGGCCGCACCGAGGTGGGCGGCAAGGGCGCCGAGCAGCTCGGTTTGATGCTGTTCGTCCACCGGCAGGTCGCCGGTTTCCGGGTCGATCAGGGCGATCATCGAGACGATCTCGTCGAGGCAGCGCAGCATCAGCGAGACCAGCGACGGGTCGAGCGCGCGGTGGCCGTCGCGCACCGCCATCAGAAGGTTCTCCAGGTGATGGGTGAAGCTCACCAGGGGCGTGAGGGAGAACAGGCCGGCCGAGCCCTTGAGGGTGTGCATGGCACGGAACAGGCCGTTGATGGCAGCCGCGTCGTCGGGTTGCTGGTCGAGTTGCAGCAGGTATTCCTCGGCCTGCTTGCCGAGGTCACGGGCCTCTTCGATGAAGCCCAGCAGCAGCTGGCTCCACTGTTCTCCATTGAGCATCGGGCGCCTCCGTTCAGGCCACTGCCGGCTGCTCGCCGGGCAGCAGCACGTCCAGGCGCAGCAGGCTGACGACTTCCAGCGCAGCGCCTTGCAGGTTCACCACCTCGAACGTGTGGCCGGCCAGCACCAGTTGGCGACGCAGGCCGAGCAGCAGTTGCACGCCCGCGCTGTCCAGTTCCTCCAGCTCGGCGAGGTCCAGGCGCCAGGCCTCCACCCGGGCATTGGCCGCGAGCAGGGCCAGGAGCTCGCCATGGGCCTGGGCCACCTCGTAGATGGTCAGGCTGCCGCCCAGGGCGAGGCGCGCGGGGCTGGCGGCGGTGTCGAATTCGATGGCGAGCATCTCAGCCCACCAGCTTTTCGACGGCGGCCAGCAATTGCTGCGGCTGGAAGGGCTTGACGATCCAGGCGCGGGCGCCGGCGGCCTGGCCCTCGGCCTTCTTGCTCTGCTCGCTCTCGGTGGTGAGCATGACGATGGGGGTGAAGCGGTAGTCCTTGTGGGCCTTGATCTCCTTGACCAGGCCGATGCCGTCGAGGTTGGGCATGTTCACGTCGCTGATGATCAGGTTGATCTTCTGCCCGTTGAGCTTGGTCAGGGCGTCGCGCCCGTCGACGGCTTCGATGACCTGGTGGCCGGCGCCGCCGAGGGTCATCTTCACCAGTTGGCGCATCGACGAGGAGTCGTCGACTATCAGGATGGTCTTGGCCATGGGGCCTCCAATGATCAGAAAAAGGTGACTTCGCTGTTCTGCGCAGGCTGGCCGCGACGGCCGGTGCGCTCTTCGTCCGTGGTGAACTGCCGGCGCAGCTCGGTGAGCCAGCGTTGCGGCTGGCCGAGGATCGGGTCCTGTTCGCGCAGGGCGTGCAGCAGGCGCTCCAGGTCGTTCTGCAGGTGGTCGAGCATCTGGTCGCTGCGGTCCTGGAACTGCAGGCTGACGACGATTTCCTGGATGTCCGCCTGGGTAGTGCGGGCGTCGCGCTGCAGCTCGCGGGAGGTGTCGGTGAGTTCGTCGAGGTTGGCGCTCAGGCCCTGCATGATGTCGCCGGCCACCTGGTCCAGGTAGCGCAGGTTGCTTTCCTCGCTGGCCGAGAGTTCCTCGGCGGCGCTGACGGTGGAGCGGATCGCCTGGTTGATCTCGCCGACCTTCTCGACCATGCGCTGGCCGGTCTCGGCGGAGAGGCTGGAGAGCTTGCGCACCTCGTCCGCCACCACCGAGAAGCCGCGTCCGTAGTCACCGGCGCGGGCCGCTTCGATGGCCGCGTTGAGGGCCAGCAGGTTGGTCTGGCTGGCGATGTCCTGGACGTGCTTGGACATGCTCTGCAATTCGCTGGCGTAGCTGTTGAGGTGGCCGATGGTGGCCAGCAGCTCGTTCTTGTGGGCGGTGGCCTGGTGGAAGGCGGTGGTGACCTCGTCCAGGCGTTGCTGGGCCTGGCGCAGGTTGTCGGTGACGCCGGCACCGCCGATCACGCTCTCGGAGCGTTGCAGGGTCTGGTCGAGGCGCTGGGCCAGGCTGGCGAAGCGGCCGAACAGCTGGCTGACGTTGCCGCTCACCAGTTCGCGCACCTGGCCGATGTTCTGGCCCCAGGCGGGCAGTACTGCGGCGAGCAGGGGTTGGCAGTCGGTGGGCGGCGGCTCGGTGCGGGTCGGCGCCGCTTCCACCACCACCGGTGCACGGGGGCGCAGGAGGATGGCGGCGACGGCGGCCAGGGCGATACCGGCTCCCGCGACCCAGGGCATCTCCAGCCCCAGGCCGGCGAGACCGAGGAGGAGGGCGAACCAGAGAACGGAATAGGCCAGCACGGCAGAGTCCCGGTAGTGGAGTGATACCGGGAACGATAGGAGGTGCGCTGCTCCGTCGAAATCGGGGCAGCCCCTAGGGCGGTCTAGGGGAATCCCGCCATGCGGGCGATCAGGGCACGCAGTCGCTGATCACCAGGCGGTTGCGGCCCTGGGCCTTGCCCTGGTAGAGGCGCTTGTCGGCGCGGCGGTAGAGCTCGTCGCCGCTGTGACCGTCGGTTTTCCATTCGGCCAGGCCGAAGGTGGCGGACAGGGGGATGCGCTGCTCGCCGTATTGCAGCGGCGAGCGTTGCAGGTCGTGGCGCAGTTCCTCGACCAGGCGCGCGGCGTCGTCGCGGGTGGTCCGGCCCAGCAGCAGGCCGAACTCCTCGCCGCCCAGGCGGCCGATCAGGTCGGTGGCGCGCAGCCGTTGCTGCAGGCGCTGGCAGATATGGCGCAGGGCCTGGTCGCCGGCGTCGTGGCCCCAGCGGTCGTTGACCTGCTTGAAGTCGTCGACGTCGAGCACCACCAGCACCAGGCCGGCCCCCGTGCGCTCGGCGTCGCGGATGCTCTGCTCCAGGGCCTGCTGGAAGAAGGCGCGGTTGGCCACGCCGGTGAGGGCGTCGCTCTGCGCCAGGCGCCGCAACTGGGCGTGGGCGATCGCCCGGCGGGCTTCGTAGATGTGCATGAAGGCCAGGATCAGCAGGCCGCAGAGCATGGCGTTGCCCAGGTCGATCAGGCCCTTGGCGTCGGGCTGTGGCGGAAAGCGCAGCAGGTAGGCGATCACCGCCAGGACCAGATAGGGGATGGCCAGGAGGAAGCCGCGCAGCTTGCCCAGCAGCAGGTAGGAGAGCACCGGCACCAGGTAGATCCAGACGAAGGCGGTGGGCGAGGCGCCGGGCATGACGATGATGTAGAGGAGGAAGCTGAAGGTCGGCAGCAGGTAGGCGTAGAGCCAGGGCGTGAGCACCTGGACGTGGCGGATGCGCTGGCAGGCCCAGCCGAGCAGGGCGGCGGTGGTCATCTCCAGCAGGGACAGGGGCAGGTTGCCGGCGAGGAACTGCAGCACCGAAAAGCAGGCCAGGGTCAGGGCGGTGGAGGCGAAGATCAGCCGCACCAGGGCACGCTGGTCGGCGTCTTCCAGACCGGGGGGGCTGTGATGGGGTTGCTGCATCGCGGGCTCATCCGCAGGCCGTGAGCGCCTAGGCTATCGCAGGGCGTCGGCGCGCCGTTAGGCTTTCCTCCGGTTTCGCCGGTCCCGCGCGCAGGGTATTCGCGCCAGGGGATGATCCACTCGTCCTACGGCGTGTGTAGAGCATTGCCGTAGGTATTCGCCTCAATTACTGTATGCACATACAGTAATTCGTACCGAGATCCCCATGCCTGCCTCCTTTGCTTCCGCCCTCACGGGCCGCCTTCGCCGGGATGGCGCCTGATGGGCGCCGTGGTAGCCCTCGATGCGTTGCTGGACGAGCGGCGCATCTGGAAGGGCCAGGCCAGTGCGCATCCTGTCGGTGCGCAACCCACGGGGCATGGTGCCCTGGATGCGGCGCTGCCTTCGGGCGGCTGGCCGGAGTCGGCCCTCAGCGAAATCCTCGTGCCGGGCGCGGGGCTGGGTGAGTTGCAACTGCTCTGGCCGACCCTGGCGCGGCTCACCGCCAGCGCCGAACGGGTGGTGCTGGTCGGCGCGCCCTACCTGCCGTATCCCCAGGCCTGGCAGGCTGCGGGAGTGGACCTGCGCTGGCTGATGCTGGTCGAGGCCGAGGGCCGCGACGCCCTCTGGGCGGCCGAGCAGTGCCTGCGTTCGGGCAGCTGCGGCGCCGTGCTCTGCTGGCCGCGCCAGGCGGACGACCGGGCCCTGCGCCGGTTGCAGGTGGCGGCGGAAACCGGGCAGACCCTGGGCTTCGCCTATCGCCCCCTGCAGGAAGCCCTCAACCCGTCGCCCGCCGCCCTGCGCCTGGCACTGGACGGCCCGGGCCGGGTGCGCGTACTCAAGTGCCGGGGTGGCCTGGCGCCGACCGGCACCCTGGCCCTCGCGGGGCACTGATGCGCTGGGCCTGCATCCTGCTGCCGCAGCTGGCGCTGGACGCCGTGCTGCGCCGCCGCGACGACCCCGAAGCGCCCCTGGCCCTGGTCACCGGCACGCCCCAACGCCGCGTGCTACAGGCGGTCAACCCGGCCGCCCGGGCCCTGGGGCTGCGCCCGGGCATGGGCCTGACCGCCGCCCACGCGCTGACCCGTGATTTCGCCCAGGCTGAATACGACGCCGGGGAGATCGAGCACTGGCAGCGCTTTCTCGCCGCATGGGGCTACGGCTTCAGCTCCCATGTCAGCCTGCGCTACCCCCGCGTGCTGCTGCTGGAGATCGCCTCCAGCCTGGCGCTGTTCGGGCCCTGGCCGCGCTTCGAGGCGCGCCTGCGCGAGGAGCTGGCGGCGCTCGGCTTCCGTCATCGCATCGTGGTGGCGCCCAATCCGGTGGCGGCCCGCATGCTGGCCAACATCCACGATGGCCTGGCGGTGGAAGAGGGCGCGGCGCTGCAGGATGCGCTGGAGCGCATGCCGGTGGAGCGTGCCGGCTTCGAGCCGGAGGTGGCCACGGCCCTGGGGCGCATGGGGCTGCGGCGCATGAAGCAGGTCCTGGCGCTGCCCCGCGAGACCCTGGCCAAGCGCTTCCCCGCACGGGTGCTGCAGCACCTGGACGAATTGCAGGGGTGCCGCGCCGTGGCCCTGGACTGCTACCTGCCGCCGGATGAGTTCGATGCGCGCATCGAGCTCAACTTCGAGGTGGAATCGAACCAGGCGCTGCTGTTCCCCCTGCGCCGCCTCACCTCGGACCTCGCCGCCTTCCTCGCCGGGCGCGACAGCGGTGTGCAGCGCTTCGTCCTGCACCTGCAGCACGCCAGCCAGGCGGACAGCCAGGTGCCGGTGGGCCTGCTGGGTGCCGAACGCGACCCGGCGATGCTCTTCGAGCTGGCCCGTGGGCGCCTGGAACAACTGCAGGTGGTGGCGCCGGTGCGCGCCTTGCGCCTGCTGGCCCGCGACCTGCCGCGCTTCGTGCCCGAGCACCGCGAACTGTTCGACCCGCGACCGCAGCAGAACCTGCCCTGGGAAGCCTTGCGCGAACGCCTGCGGGCGCGCCTGGGCGATGACGCCGTGCAGGGCCTCAAGGCCCATGCCGACCACCGCCCCGAGCATGCCTGGCGCCTGGGTGTGGACGGCCAGGCCGGGCCGCTGCTGCAGGGGCCGCCTCGGCCCGGCTGGCTGCTGCGCGAGGGCCAGCCGCTGCGCGAGTTCGCCCCGCGCCTCCTCGCCGGGCCGGAGCGGGTGGAGTCCGGCTGGTGGGATGGCGACGACCAGCGCCGCGACTACTACCAGCTGGAGACCCGCGACGGCCGCCGCGCCTGGGCCTGGTGCCCGGCGGGGGAGATCGGGCCCTTCACCCTGCTCGGGTGGTTCGCATGAGCGCCGGGTACGCCGAGCTGCACTGCCTGTCCAACTTCAGCTTCCAGCGCGGGGCCTCCAGCGCCGCCGAGCTGTTCGAGCGGGCGAAGCAGCAGGGCTACGCGGCCCTGGCGATCACCGACGAATGCACCCTGGCCGGCATCGTGCGGGCCTGGCAGGCGGCCAAGGCGAGCGCGCTGCCCTTGATCGTCGGCAGCGAGATGGCGATCGAGAACGGCCCGCGCCTGGTGCTGCTGGTGGAGGACCTGGGCGGCTACCAGCGCCTGTGCCGCCTCATCACCCGGGCCCGGCGCCGCGCTGCCAAGGGCGAGTACCGCCTGCTGGCGGAGGATTTCGAAGGGGCCCTGGATGGCCTGCTGGCCCTCTGGCTGCCCGGCGAGCCGGCGGACGAGGAGCAGGGCCGCTGGTTGCGGGCCCGTTTCCCCGGGCGCCTGTGGCTGGCGGTGGAGCTGCACCGGGGGCCGGACGACGCCAGCCGGCTGGCCCGCCTGCAGGCCCTGGCCGCTGAGCTGGCCATCCCCGCCGTGGCGGCGGGTGACGTGCACATGCATGCCCGGGGCCGCCGTGCCCTGCAGGACTGCATGACCGCCATCCGCCACCACTGCACCCTGGCCGAGGCCGGGCAGCGGCTGTTCCCCAACGGCGAGCGCCACCTGCGCTCACTCGCGGTGCTGGAGCGCTTCTACCCGCCGGCGTTGCTGGCCGAGACCCGGGTGATCGCCGCGCGCTGCCGCTTCGACCTGGGCGAGATCGACTACCAGTACCCGCGCGAGCTGGTGGCCGAGGGGCATACGCCGGTGAGCTGGTTGCGCCATCTGGTGGCCACGGGCATCCATGAACGCTGGCCGGGTGGGGCGAGCGATAAGGCATTGGAGCAGGTGGAACATGAGCTGTCGTTGATCGAGGAGCTGGGCTACGAGAGCTACTTCCTCACGGTGCACGACATCGTCCGCTTCGCCCGCTCGAAAGGCATCCTCTGCCAGGGGCGCGGCTCGGCGGCCAACTCGGTGGTGTGCTTCGTGCTCGGCATCACCGAGCTGGACCCGAGCCGCTTCAACCTGCTGTTCGAACGCTTCCTGTCCAAGGAGCGCAAGGAGCCGCCGGATATCGACGTCGACTTCGAGCACGAGCGCCGCGAAGAGGTGATGCAGTACGTGTTCCGCCGCTACGGGCGGGGCCGCGCCGCGCTGACGGCGGTGGCCAGTACCTACCACGGCGCCGGCGCGGTACGGGATATCGCCAAGGTGCTGGGCCTGCCGCCGGACCAGGTCAACGCCCTGGCCGAGTGCTGCGGCAGCTGGAGCGACCGTGCGCCGCCCATCGAGCGCTTGCTGGAAGCCGGCTTCGACCCGGAAAGCCCGGTGATGCGCCGCGTGCTGGCGCTGACGGGCGAGCTGATCGGCTTTCCCCGGCACCTGTCGCAGCACCCGGGTGGCTTCGTCATCTCCGAGGCACCGCTGGACACCCTGGTGCCGGTGGAGAACGCCAGCATGGCCGAGCGCACCGTGGTGCAGTGGGACAAGGACGACCTCGACGCCCTGGGCCTGCTCAAGGTGGACGTGCTGGCCCTGGGCATGCTCACCACCCTGCGGCGCTGCTTCGGGCTGATCGAGCGGCATCGGGGCAGGATATTGACCTTGGCGGGATTGCCTGAGAAAGACGCCGCCACCTACGAAATGATCAGCCGCGCCGACACCGTCGGCGTGTTCCAGATCGAGTCCCGTGCGCAGATGGCCATGTTGCCGCGCCTGCGGCCGAAAGCGTTCTACGACCTGGTGATACAGGTGGCCATCGTGCGGCCGGGGCCGATCCAGGGGGACATGGTCCATCCCTACCTGCGGCGGCGGAACAAGGAGGAGGCGGAGGACTATCCCTCCGAGGAGCTGAAGACGGTGCTCCAGCGCACCCTCGGTGTGCCGCTGTTCCAGGAGCAGGTGATGCAGATCGCCATGGTGGCGGCCGAGTACACGGCCGAGGAGGCCGATGGGCTGCGTCGCTCCATGGCCGCCTGGAAGCGCCATGGCGGCCTGGAGCCCCATCGCATCCGCCTGACCGAACGCATGCTGAAAAAGGGTTACGAGCTGGCATTCATCCAGCGCCTCTTCGAACAGATCAAGGGCTTCGGCAGCTACGGCTTCCCCGAGTCCCACGCCGCCAGCTTCGCCCTGCTGGCCTATGCCAGCAGCTGGCTCAAGTGCCACGAGCCGGCGATCTTCGCCTGCGCCCTGGTCAACAGCTGGCCCATGGGCTTCTACACCCCCGACCAGGTGCTGCAGGACGCCCGCCGCCACGGCATCGAGGTGCGCCCGGTGGACGTGCGCCACAGCGACTGGGATTGCGACCTGGAGCCCGATGCGCGCGGGCGCCTGGCCATCCGCCTGGGGCTGCGCATGGTCAAGGGCTTCAACGAGGAGGCGGCCGGGCGTATCTCCGCTGCACGTGCCATTCGTGCCTTCGACGATGTGGCCGACCTCTGCCACCGCGCCCGCCTGGATGCCCGCGCCCGCGAGCGCCTGGCCGATGCCAGCACCCTGCGCGGCCTGGCCGGCCATCGCCACCGGGCACGCTGGGCGGTGGCGGCGGTGGAGGAGGAGCTGCCGTTGTTCGCCGGCCTGCCGCAACAGGCGGAACTGCCCGTGGACCTGCCGCTGCCCAGCCGTGGCGAGGACCTGTACGCCGACTACGACACCCTGGGCACCACGCTCGGCCCCCACCCGCTGGCCCTGCTGCGCGGCGCATTGGCCAGACGCCGCTGCCGTAGCTCCCGCGACCTGGCCGGCACCGAGCACGGCCAGGCGGTGAGCGTGGCCGGCCTGGTGAAGGGCCGCCAGCGCCCGCAGACCGCCAGCGGCGTGGTCTTCGTCACCCTGGAAGACGAGTTCGGCATGGTCAACGTGGTGGTCTGGCACGACATCGCCGTACGCCAGCGCCGTGTGCTGGTGGGCTCGCAGATGCTGCAGGTGGACGGCCGCCTGGAGGCCAAGGACGGCGTGCGCCACCTCATCGCCCGCCGCCTGCACGACCTCACGCCGCTGCTGGCGGGGCTGGATGTGCGCAGCCGGGATTTCCATTGACGGTGAACGCCTGAGTCGCCCATCGCGAATGAATTCGCGCCCACGAGAAAGCCGCCAGCCCCGAGGGGGCTTGACCGCTGGGTAGGGTGGAGGTCGCTTTTACCTCCACCGGCGGTGTTGCCGGCGAGCCCGGATGGTGGACGGGTGGAGCGTCGTCCACCCTACGCCCGCAGGTTGGCGCCGAGCGTAGCGAGGCCCAACGGTGAGCCGGAGGAGAGTGGTGGGTTGAAGCACAAAGCCGCCAGCCCCGAGGGGGCCTGACCGCTGCGTAGGGTGGAGGTCGCTTTTACCTCCACCGGCGGTGTTGCCGGCGAGCCCGGATGGTGGACGGGTGAGGCGTCGTCCACCCTACGCCCGCAGGTTGGCGCCGAGCGTAGCGAGGCCCAACGGTGAGCCGGAGGAGAGTGGTGGGTTGAAGCACAAAGCCGCCAGCCCCGAGGGGGCTTGACCGCTGTGTAGGGTGGAGGTCGCTTTCTACCTCCACCGGCGGTGTTGCCGGCGAGCCCGGATGGTGGACGGGTGGAGCGTCGTCCACCCTACGCCCGCAGGTTGGTGCCGAGCGTAGCGAGGCCCAACGGTGAGCCGGAGGAGAGTGGTGGGTTGAAGCACAAAGCCGCCAGCCCCGAGGGGGCCTGACCGCTGCGTAGGGTGGAGGTCGCTTTCTACCTCCACCGGCGCTGTTGCCGGCGAGCCCGGATGGTGGCCGGGTGAGGCGTCGTCCACCCCAATCCGGCGGCCGGCCTGCGAAGCCAGGTGTAAGAGAAATGAGACAGCTGTCACATGATGGCAACCTGTCACTGCTTGAATGACGCCCATTCTCAGTGGAAGGAGCCTTGGATCATGGCAGCCGAAAGCAGTCTGGCGCGCCTGCTCAAACCCGTCGCGGGGCTGGAACCGGCGATGAGCATCAGCGATGTGGCCGACCGGCTGCTGACCTCCGAGCACAAGACCTTCCTTTCCCTGCCGGTGGTGGATGCCGAGGCCCGGCCGCTGGGCCTGGTGAGCCGCTACACCCTGCAGGACATCTTCATGCAGCGCTTCGGCCGCGACCTCTGGGGACGCCGCCCGGTGAGCGAGGTGATGAACGGATCGCCCCTGGTGCTGAGCCTGGAGATGAGCCTGGAACAGGCGGCCAAGCAGATCACCGCCGAGTTGCAGTACCCCATCACCGAGGACTTCATCCTGGTGGACGCCGGGGGCCGGTACCAGGGCCTGGGCACCGTGCTCGACCTGCTCAAGGCCATGGAGCTGCGCATCGCCCAGCGCAACCAGGTGCTGCGCAAGGCCCTGGTGGATCTCCGGGAATCCCAGGCCCAGCTGGTGCAGTCGGAGAAGATGGCCTCCCTGGGGCAGATGGTCGCCGGCGTCGCCCATGAGCTGAACACCCCCCTGGGTTACGTGAAGAACAACGTGCAATTGCTCGACCAGCTCACCGCGCCGCTCACCGAGCTGGCCCGCAGCCAGGCCGCCCTGGCCGATTGCCTGCGCGACCCGGATTGTGACGAGCAGCGCCTGGGCGATGCCCTGGACGCCGCTGCGGCGATGCGCGAGCAGGTGGCGCCGGAGCTGTTGGCCGAGGACCTGCGGCAGCTGTTCGGCGACACCCTCTATGGCCTGGAGCAGATCGGCGAGCTGGTGGCGGGGCTCAAGGATTTCGCCCGCCTGGACCGCGCCATGAGCGAGGAAGTGGACCTCAACGATTGCATCCGCAGCGCGCTGTTGATTGCCCGCAACCACATCAAGGACAAGGCCGAGGTGGTCCAGCAGCTCGGCGAGCTGCCGCGCGTGGCCTGCGCGCCTTCGCAGATCAACCAGGTGCTGCTCAACCTGCTGACCAATGCCGCCCAGGCCACGGTCGGCTTCGGCCGCATCCAGATAAAGAGCTGGGCCGAGGCGGACTGGGTATGCATCTCGGTGCAGGACAGCGGTTGCGGCATGGCACCGGACGTGGTGCGGCGCATCTTCGATCCCTTCTTCACCACCAAGCCGGTGGGCGAGGGCACGGGGCTGGGCTTGTCCATCAGCTACAAGATCATCCAGGACCACGGCGGCAGCATTCGCGTGGCCTCTGAAGTGGGGCGCGGCACGCGCTTCCTCATCCGCCTGCCGCGCGTGCAGGCCCGTGAAATGAAACGGAGCGCCTGAACCCATGACTTCGCCCATCCGCGTGATGTTCGTCGACGATGAGGAGCGCATCCTGCGCAGCCTCGCCCTGCAGTTCCGCCGTGACTACGAGGTGCTCACCGAGAGCGACCCGCTGCGTGCCCTGGAGCGGCTCGCCAGGGAGCCGGTGCACATAGTCGTCAGCGACCAGCGCATGCCGCAGATGAGCGGCGCCGAGCTGCTGACCCAGGTGCGCGAGATGGCGCCGGACTGCCTGCGCATCCTGCTCACGGGCTATTCCGATCTCGATGCAGCGGTGGAGGCGCTGAACAGCGGCGGCATCTTTCGCTACCTGACCAAGCCCTGGGACCCGCAGGAAATGGCCTTCACCCTGCGCCAGGCGGCCGAGATCGCCGGGCGACAGGCGCTCGCTCCGGTCGCGCCGCTGCCGGTTGCCACCCAGGCCGCTGCGCTGAGCGTGCTGCTGCTGGACGAGGACGCGGAGACCCTGGCCAGCGTCGCCGACTTCTGCATGGGCGGCGGCCATCGCCTGCTGCGCCCGCGCAACCTGGTCGAGGCGGTGGCGATGCTCAACGACGAGCCGGTGGACCTGCTGGTGGGCGACCTCAAGTTCGCCGGCGAAGACACCGCGCCGCTGCTCAAGTCCCTGGCCCAGGCCCACCCGCGGCTGCTCAGCCTGGTGGTGACGCCGTTCCGCGACACCCAGGCGCTGCTCAAGCTGATCAACGAGGCGCAGATCTTCCGCTACCTGCCCAAGCCGATCCGCCGTGGGCTGTTCGAAAAAGGCCTGAAGGCCGCCGCCGAGCAGGCCCAGGCCTGGCGCGCGCAGCCGCTGCGCGCCCCGGCCCGCCAGGCCGAGGCACCGCGCGAGGGCCGCGAGCGGGAGAAGGTGGGCAGCCTGCTGGGCATGCTCGGGCGGCTGCGGGAGCGGCTGAGCGCCTGAGCCGGTTTGTTTCCCTGGGCTGAAGCCCCGGCTACGGCCTGTTGTCCGCATGTTGGCGCACGAGCCCCCTTGAAACCGCCGGTGACCGCAGCGCCCGGCGCTTGGGGCGCAACCGGCGCCAGCCGATCACCACGCCGCTGACGCTGATGGCCAGGCCGCCGAGGCTGAAGGCGATGATCAGCACCTCCCGCAGCAACGGCCGCTCCAGCAGCGGCGGCCAGTCCCAGCTGTGCAGCAGGTTGAACAGCCAGCGACCGGCGCGGCGGTTGTCGTCCAGCACATCCAGCACCGCGCCGCTGTAGGGGTCGATGTGCACCCAGCTGTGGCCGGCATCGTCGAAGGCCAGGCGCAGCAGCGGCAGGCGTTTGGGCTGGCCGCCGTACATGCTGGCTTCGCCGCGCGGGTAGTAGTAGGCGTCGTAGGCTTCCAGCCAGGTGGATTGCGCCACGGGTTGCGGCGCGGCGGCTTCCAGGGTGCTGCGGGTCAATTGCGCCAGGGCCGGGCCCGCGTCCGCCAGGGGCAACACGCGGCTTTCGCCCCGGGCGTCCAGCGCCCCGAGATAGGCCGCGCCGCCGAGCATGCGCCATTGCAGCTCCACCGGTTCCAGGCCGGATTCGCGGAAGCGCTGCAGCGCGTCGTCGACGCCGACGCCGAAGGCGCTGCCGTGCAGTTCGCCGCCCTGGAAATCCCGCGCGGCGAGGGGCGAACGCCCTTCGGTGAGGTGCCAGGGGCGCATGGACATCAGGCCGCTGAAGATCCAGGCGATCAGCAGCAGGCCGAAGCCCAGCCCGGTGAGGTGGTGCCAGCGGGCGAAGCCGGCCGGGTAGGGCGAGCGCGAGCCGCTGCGGTAGGGCCTGGAGAAGCGCCAGCGCAGCAGGCCGACCACGGCGCCCAGCACGGCCATCGCCGTGGCCGCCAGTGACAGGTAGATGACGATGCTGGCCCAGATGCCATCCAGTACGCCGCCGCGCAGCGGGTAGAGCCAGTGCAGCCAGGCGCCCAGGTAGTTCCAGGCGCGTTCGGCGCGGCTGGCGTCGCGCACCACCTCGCCGGTGCGCGAGGAGACATAGAGCAGGCTGCGCGCCGTATCGTCGACCCGCACCTTGTGCAACGGGCGGTCGGCATCCAGGGCCCGGCTGTGGCTCCACAGGTCTTCGTCCACTTCCTCCAGGTAATGGGCCTCGGCGCCGCTGTACAGCCGCGCACTGGCCAAGGCCTGCAACGGGCCCTGGGGCGCGAGCAGGCTGCCGTCGCGGGCGTCCACCGCGAGGCTGGCATCGCGGTAGCCGAGCAGGTAGCGCGGCTCGCCGGCGATGCTGACCAGGCGCAGGCTCGAGGGCGCTTCGCTGCGGCCGCTGGCCGCGAGCGCCACGCCGGGCTCCACGCAGCACCCCGCCGCCAGGGGCGGCAGCGGGGCGAGGCGCTCGGCCTGGGTCAGCTTGGGGTAGCCGACGAAGAGCATGACCACGCCCGAGACGAACCACAGGGCCATGAACAGGCACAGGGCGATGCCCAGCCAGCGATGCCAGAGGTACAGGTGGCGTTTCATCCGGCGGCCCTCAGAAGCGCATGTCCAGGGCCAGTTCCAGGCTGCGTGGCTCGCCCAGGTAGTACTGCGCACCGGTCTGGTGGATGAAGCGCGCATACACCTCGTCGGTGAGGTTGCGCAGGCGCGCGGTGACCTTGGTGTCGGCACTCAGGCGGTGTTCGAGGAAGGCGCCGTAGAGGGTGTAGGAGTGCACCCACTGGGTGTTGGCGTTGTTGGCGTAGACCGAGGAGACGTAGCGCGCGTCGACGCCGGTGCGCCAGTCCTCGGCCAGGTCATAGCTCAACCAGAGGTTGGCCAGGCGGTCCGGGATGTTGACCGGGGTCTTGCCCTTGCGCGAGACGTTGGCGCCGCTGACCACTTCGTTGAACTCGTCGAAGCGTGCGTCGACCCAGGCGAAATTGCCCTCGACGGTCAGGGCGGGCGTGAGCCGGTAGGAGGCGGCGATCTCGATGCCGTCGGAGGTCTGCTGGCCGGCCTGGATGGTGCTGTTGGGGTTGTTGGCGTCGGCGATGGGGAAGTCCTTGCGCACGATGCGGTAGGCGGCGACGGTCGCCGAGCCACGGCCTTGGTCGAAGTCCAGCTTGCTGCCCACTTCCACCTGGCGACCGGTGCTCAGGTCGTAGTCGCGCACCTGGGTGAAGCTGGCGCCGGTGAGGGTGCCGCCCGGCGGTTCGGCCGAGGTGCTGTATTGCACGTAGAGGTTGGCGTCGGAGGTGAACTGCCAGACCAGCCCCGCGCGGCCGGTGACGGCGTCCCAGCGGCGCGAGAAGGCGGCCGGCGCGTTGGCGCTGACCGCGCCGTGGTTGCGGGCGTCCAGCTCGATGTGGTCGTAGCGCAGGGCGGTGACCAGGGCCAGTTCGTCGGTGAGCTGCTGGCGGTTCTCGGCGAAGGCGGAGGTGGTCTTCACCTCGTTGCTGCGGGCCTTGACCAGGCCGCCGGCCATGCCGGGGATGTCGTCGAAATGGCCGGGGTCGAAGGCGCCGGGCAGGACGGTGTCGAAGATCGCCGAGGAGGAGCGCGGGTAGACCGCCTGCTGGTTGACGCTGTAGTCGAGGCCGAAGGCCCAGTCGCTGGCCCGGCCGAACAGTTCGTCCTTGTGCAGGAACTCCACGCGGTTGCCGTTGAGCTCCTGGTCGTGGCGCTGCAGGTAGGCGCCGGTGCGCTGGATGGCACTGTTGCCGGCGGTGTAGCGATAGGTCTCCAGGTTGCGGTAATCGCGCTGGCCTTCGTAGTGGTAGAAGGTGTTGCGCAGGCTGCTGGCGTCATCGAAGCGGTAGTCGGTGATCGAGCGCAGCCAGCGGGTGCGCTGCTCGTAGCGGCCGTCCTCGACGTTGTAGTTGGAGAAGCGGTCGTGACGGTCGATCTTCAGTTCGCCGGCCTTGGGGTTGAGGGTCGGCGCGCCCCAGTAGGGGCTGTCTTCCTTCTCCTCCAGGTACTCGATGGCCAGGGTGTGGGAGAGGTTGTCGGTGAGGTCGCTGAGCAGGGAAAAGGCGAAGTTGCCGGCGCCACGCTCCTGGCGGTCGATGTAGCCGTTGCCGTCGTTGCGGCTGTAGTCGATACGTGCGTAGTGGTGCGGGCCGGGGCCGTCGTTGAGCACGCGGTTGACGCCGATGGAGACCTCGCGGTCGTCGAAGCGGGCGTAGCGGATGCGCGCCTCGCCGCTGTTCTCGCGGCTGGCCAGGCGGGTGACGTAGTTGAGGCTGCCGCCCACCGAGCCGCTGCCGTGGAGGAAGGAGGAGGGGCCGCCGATCAGCTCGACGCGGTCGTAGATCCAGGCATCCACCGGGCGGTTGGCGCTGGTGTATTGCAGGCTGATGCCGTTGAACAGCTGGTTGACCTGGGCGCCGTTGAAGCCGCGGTAGGCCACATAGCCGCCCCAGCCGGGCGGGGCCGAGGCGTTGACCCCGGGCAGCGCGTTGGCGACGTCGAGGAAGTTGCGCGCGCCGATGCGTTCGATCTTCTCGCGGTCGGCGATGGCCACCGAGGCGGGGTTCTCACGCGGGCTGAGGCCCAGGCGCGAGGTGCCTTCGGCGGCGGCGTCGAGGTCCAGGCCGGGGTTTTCCCTGTCGGCGCTGATGGTGCTGGCAGGCAGTTCCAGGGTGTCGCTGGCGTGTTGGGCGTAGGCGGGCGAGCAGGCACAGGCCAGCAGCACCAGGCAGGTGTGTTTCGGGTTCATCGGCTCTTCCTTGTCGAGCGGGCACGGGTGATTCGGCGCGGGAGCGCCAGGTGGTCAGGCGAGCGAGGAAGAGACGGGGGAGGCGCGGGGGTTGAGGGAGGGCCAGAGTTCCCGCGGCGGCGGTTGCGGCCAGCTATGGGCATCCAGCGGGGTGGCGGGGGCGCCGAGGAAGGCGTCGATCTGCCAGCCGAGGCTGCTGAGGGCCACGGCGGGGGCGAAGGAGGAGCAGAGCGGGCAGCTGTACTGGGCCGCGAGCTGGGGCAGTTGCTTGCCGCTGTCGTCGACCCCGGTGCCCTGGGTGTCGTTGGCCGAGCAGAAGGCGCCACCGAGGCCGCTGAGGGCCAGGCCGCTCATCTGGCCGTGGTGGATACCGCAGGCGAACAGGCTGAACAGGACGCTTGCGTAGAGCATCCAGGCGATCAGCGGGCGTTCGGTGCGGGTGAATTTCATGGGCGGCGACTTTATCAGGTCATCGGGGCGCTCGGGAGTGGTCGTTCGTGGCGTTTTGCCGCAGGCCCGTGCACGAGGAAGTCACGGGCGGCGTGGGCATTCGGCGCGCACCGGATCAGCCGGCGGCGCCCCCGCGCTCACTCGCTGTTGCACCCCCAGCTGCGCACCAGGCAGGCGTTGCCGCCCCGTTCCTGGCATTCGGCGAGGGCGCGGGCCTGGGCGTTGCCGGCGTTGAAGTCGGCGCCCCAGCCATAGGCGGTGGAACCGTTGACCTGGTCGGCGGCGTAGGCGGCGCAGCCGCTCTCGAAGTTCAGCACCACCTCGCAGCCGCTGCCGCACTCGCCCAGCGCGCGGTCCTGGGCCTGGGCGAGGTCGGGGTAGTCGTAGGCGAAGCCGTATTGCAGGCCCTGGTTGCTGTCGATGGCCAGGGCACCGGCGGCGTGGACCTGAGTGGTGGCCAGGCCGAATGCCAGGCACAGGAAAAGGTTGCGGGCGATCGCCAGGGGCCGTTGCATGGTGAGTCCTCGAAGGGCCCGCGGGATGGGTAGGTGGGGGCGGGTGGCGGAAGACTAAAGGGAAGGGATGGCGCTGGCTAGTATCTGGCCATCATCCTTGCGCGGGGGCCGAGCACATTGGCAATCAAGCCCCGTTTTTCAAGTAAGTAAGTTCTGACATCAGAATTTAAGTTACTTACAAGTTTCGCACTAAAAGATCACTCGGTAATTCACCTGATATGACAGGTGCCTGGCGCAATCAGGTAATGATCGGGTTTATTCGGGTATCGCCTCATTCATGGGGCTGATGGTTCTTGTTTAAGTTCGCCTGCAACTTAGTCTCGGCTTCGCTCGCTCAAGACGGCATGCGGCAAATACAACCCTTTTCAATCACCTGGAGAGTGCCTGGCCAGCGTGGCGCTTATATAAGTCGCGGCACCGAATGAACAATAAAACGACGCACGTCGCCTTGATCCAAGAACAACAATAAAAGAGGACGATGCAATGCTTTCAAGACACTTGCCCTTTCAACTAAGCCGTTATTCGACCCTGCTGTGTACAGGGGTGCTGGCCATGCCGGCGGCGGCCGACCTGGTCGACGACGGCAGCGCTCGGCTGGACCTGCGTAACTACTACTTCAATCGTGACTTTCGCGAGGGCCGTGCTGCCGACCGCGAGGAGTGGGCACAGGGTTTCATCCTGCGCCTGGACTCGGGCTTCACCGAGGGCAGCCTGGGGGTCGGCGTCGATGCCATCGGCATGCTCGGCGTGAAGCTGGACTCGGCGCCAGGACGCACCGGTACCGGATTGCTGCAGGTCGACCGCAGTGGCCGTGCGCAGGATGACTATTCGAAGCTGGCCCTGGCCGGGAAGATCAAGTCCGGCAAGACCCAGCTCAAGCTGGGGGCCTTCACGCCGCCAGTCCTGCCGACACTCAAGCCCAACGATGGCCGTCTGTTCCCGCAGCTGTTCGAAGGCGGGCTGCTGACCTGCGCCGAGTTCGAGAACCTGGAGCTGACCGCAGGGCGTTTGAGCCGGGTCATGCAGCGCAACGCCACGCAGTACGCGCCACTGCGGCTCAATACCCTGAACCGGCGTTTCCAGGGGCATGGCGCGACGGCGGAGCACTTCGACACGGCCGGGGTCGACTACCGATTCCACGCGCATTGGCTGGGGCGCTACCACATCGCCCAACTGGCGGACATCTACCGCCAGCAGGTCTTCGCCCTGGGCCACAAGGGCGCCCTGGGGGCCGGGGCCCTGAGCAGCGATCTGCGCCTGAGCCTCATGCGTGACCAGGGCGGCGCCAGGGGCGGCAAGATCGACAACCGGGCCCTGCAGGGGTTTCTGGGGTATGCCTACGCCGGTCACAGCCTCGGCGTGGCCTACCAGCGGATGATGGGGGACACCGGCTATGCCTACCTCCTGGGTTCGGACGCCAACCTGATCAACTTGTCGATACTCGGTGACTTCGCCAATGCCAAGGAGCGTTCCTGGGCATTGCGCTACGGGTATGACTTCGCCGGCCTGGGAATACCCGGCCTCAGTCTCAATAGCCGTTATATGTTCGGCGACCATGCCGAGATCATCGGGACTCGCAAGATCGGCAAATCCCGGGAACTGGATAATGAACTGCGCTATGTCGTGCAGGACGGTCCGCTGAAGGACTTCAGCGTTCGCTTGCGCAGTGCGGTCTTTCGTTCCAATCACGCCAGTAACTTCCAGCGCGACACCGACGATATACGCCTGATGTTCAATTACTCGTGGGCCATCCGCTGATTCGATGGCGCAACGCACCGCAGCGGCTGGAACTTATCAAGAGGTCATCCCATGTACCGTCACTTGTCGAAATGCCTGTTCAGTCTGTCGTTGCTGGCGCTGATCGACCCGAGCGAAGCCGGGCAACCTGACCCGCAGCAAAGGATTCCAGAGTTCCGGCCGGGTTATCTGGTGGGCTATCTGCAGAAGGAGGAGCTGCCCGATAGCCTGGCACTGCTGCCGCCACCCCCTGCGGCGGGTACGCCTGCCTTCCTGCTGGACCAGCACCTGGCTGAAAAAAGCCAGGCCCTGCGGGGCAGTGCGCGCTGGGAGCTGGCGATCCGCGATGCCGACCTGAAATTTCCCGCCGCTGCCGGCACCTTCTCCTGTGCCCTGGACGCGCCCATCAGCGAGCAGCAGACACCGGCGTTGTACCGGCTCCTGCGCCGCACCCTGGCCGATGCGGGCCTCGCGACCTACGGCGCCAAGACGCGCTACGCCCGGACCCGCCCCTTCGTATTCAACCGCCAACCCAGCTGTACCCCGGCGGATGAGTCCAGGCTGGCGAAGGATGGTTCCTATCCTTCCGGGCACAGCGCCATCGGCTGGGCCTGGGCGCTTTTGCTGAGCGAGCTGGCCCCGGAACGCAGCGACGCCCTCTGGGCCCGAGGCCGGGCCTATTCGGAAAGCCGCATGGTCTGCAACGTGCACTGGTACAGCGATGTCCGCGAGGGCCGCGAGGTAGGCGCCACCGCCGTGGCACGCCTGCATGGCGACCCGACCTTCCAGGCGGATTTCGCCCTGGCCAGGAGCGAGCTGATGGCCGTTCGCGGCCAGGGGGCGGTCGCCGGTCGCGACTGCGCGGCAGAGGCCAGGGCCCTGGCGATGGGAATCGACTAGGAAGGGGCCCCTTCCGGCTGGTTTCCGACCTGGCGGAGCTGGATGGAAGTGGGAAGGGGGGACGGCAACCACGCGCAGGGCGTGGTTGCCGGAAGGTGGTCACTGGCTGCCGCTGGAACCACCGGAGGAACTGCCGCTGCCGCCCGAGGAGCCCGAGCCACCCGTGCCGCCGGTTCCTGCCGGGGCGCCGGTCCCGCTGCCACCCATGCCTCCGGTGCCCGCACCGCCCGTCCCGGAGCCGGAGCCACCGGTGCCCATTCCACCGGTTCCCGAGCCGCCGGTTCCCGTTCCGCTGCCATTGGTGCCCGGGGTCGGGGCGCCGCCCTGGCCGCCGGTGCCACTGCCCGTGCCGGCACCCCCCGTCCCGGTGCCGCCGGGCGCACTCGGGCCACCGACGCCATTGCCGGGCGACTGGGTGCCTGAGCCCGTGCCACTGTCCGTGGAGGGGGCGGTGGGGGAAC
>NZ_QKRU01000088.1:0-25681 GCF_003234055.1 Pseudomonas sp. 57B-090624 | reverse complement strand
AGTGAAACGATGCATCGCCGATGGTAGTGTGGAGTTTCTCCATGTGAGAGTAGGTCATCGTCAAGCACCTATACCAAACCCCCGATCTTCGACAGAAGGTCGGGGGTTTGACTTTGTGCCGCAGAAACGTCAGGCGCGCGGTGTGAGGTGTCTGGGGCGCTGGCTTGGAACAGCGCTTGATCCAGCCAGGTGCAGCGGCACGGCTCGCCGGAGCGGCTGTAGGGTCGACTTCAGTCGCCAAGCAGCCTTAAGGGCTGCCATGCTCATGAGCCTTTGCAGCCCATACCGTTATATCCGCTGACCCGGCGAGTCCCTGGCTGATGTCCGGGCTACAGCAGGGTGACATGCCAGTGGATCACCACTTCCAGCCCGTTTCGAACCTGTTAATGGCAAATCGGGTCACAGTCAGACAGACCCTTTGCGGCTGCGCTCGTCTAGAATAGGCGCGAATTCACATGAGCCCCCTGTATGCCTGACTCGGCCGATCCCCGCCCGTTGTCCGAACGTCCCCTTGAGGAGTTGGTTGCCTGCCCAGAGTGCGACCTGCTGATGCATCGCCAGCCCGTCGAAGAGGAACACAAGGCCTGCTGCCCCCGTTGTGGTTACGAGATCATCGTTCACCGCGCTCACATGGAGCGCCGTGCCCTTGCCCTCGTTCTGACGGCACTTATGCTCTACGTTCCGGCGAACTTCCTGCCGATCATGAAGCTCAACCTGCTCGGCCAGACGACCCAGGACACCATCTGGAGCGGCGTGCTCGGCCTCTATCACAGTGGCATGGATGGCGTAGCTGTCCTGGTCTTCCTCTGCAGCATGGTCATCCCGCTGCTCAAGCTGCTCTGCCAACTGGTCGTGCTGCTGTGCATCCGCTGGCAGGTCATGCAGGGGCTCGGCTTGCACCTCTATCGGCTGTACCACCACATGCGCGAGTGGGGGATGCTCGAGGTCTACCTCATGGGCATCCTCGTCAGCATCGTCAAACTGATCGACATGGCCGACCTGCACCTGGGCATCGGCCTCGCCTGCTTCATCGGCCTGTTGCTGTCCCAGGTCTGGCTGGAAGTAACCATGTCACCGCATCAGGTCTGGGATTCCCTCGACGACGGAGGCCATGCCAGTGAGAGCGCTTGATGCCGGCATCCTCGTCTGCAGCGATTGCCACCAGCTGAACCGCCCCGCTCAGGATGACGATGCCCCCTGCTGCACCCGCTGCGGCTCGCGCCTTCACGAGCGCCGGCCGAACAGCCTGATCCGCACCTGGGCACTGCTGCTCACCGCCACCATCCTCTACGTCCCGGCCAACGTGCTGCCGATCATGACGGTGAATTTCTTCGGCAACGGCTCGCCCTCCACCATCATGGAAGGGGTGATCGAGCTGATCCACGCCGACATGCTGCCCATCGCCCTCGTGGTCTTCACCGCCAGCATCCTCGTGCCCACCTTCAAGCTCGTCGGCATCGCGTTGCTGCTCTATTCCGTACAGCGGCACCAGCCGATGTCGGCCCGCCAGCGCATCCTCATGTACCGCTTCATCGAATGGATCGGCCGCTGGTCCATGCTCGATATCTTCGTCATCGCCATCCTCGTGGCGCTGGTGAACTTCGGCAACCTCGCCAGCATCGAGGCCAATCCCGGAGCGGCCGCCTTCGCCAGTGTCGTGGTCCTGACCATGACCGCCGCAGTAACCTTCGATCCCCGACTGATCTGGGACAACACCGATATGGACGACGAGAATGGCTGACCTGCCAAAGCCCAAGACGAAGAAAACCACCAACTGGTCCGCCATCTGGGTCCTGCCCCTGATCGCCCTGGGCATCGGCCTGTGGCTGGGCTGGAAGTCGATGAACGACGCCGGTATCGACATCAAGATCTACTTCGAGAACGGCGAAGGCATCCAGGTCGGCAAGACCCAGCTCATGTACAAGGGCATCCAGGTCGGCAAGGTCACCGACCTGCACGTCAGCGATGACATCAATGGCGTCGTCGCCACGGTCGAAGTGCTCAAGGAGGCCGAGCCCTACCTGAGCAAGGAAACCCGCTTCTGGCTCGTGCGTCCGCGTGTATCCCTCGCCGGCGTCACCGGCCTGGAGACCCTGGTCTCCGGCATCTACATCGCCATCGACCCGGTGAAGGGCGAGCCCGAGCGCAAGTACCACGCGTTGTCCGAGCCGCCGCCGCTCTCCGACAACCTGCCCGGCCTGCACCTCACCCTCAAGGCCGAGCGCCTCGGCTCCCTGGAGCAGGGCAGCCCCGTCTACTACCGGCAGATCCAGGTCGGCCAGGTGAAGAGCTACCAACTGGCCGAAGACCAGCGCACCGTCGAGATCAAGGTGCACATCGAGCAGCCCTACGCCCAGCTCGTGCGCAAGCACACGCGCTTCTGGAACGCCAGCGGCCTCAACGTCACAGCCGGCCTGTCCGGGGTGAAGATCCGCACCGAATCGCTGCTCAGCATGGCCGCCGGCGGCATCGCCTTCGCCACGCCCGAGAACCGCCAGGACAGCCCGCCCACCGACTCCACCATCCCCTTCCGCCTCTACGACGGCTTCGAGGCGGCCGAGGCGGGCCTCAAGGTCATGCTGCGCATGGAAGACGTCAGCGGCCTCAACCCGGGCAACACCCCGGTGATGTACAACGGCGTCCAGGTCGGCACCCTCAAGAAGCTCGACATGGACAAGAACTTCGCCGGCGCCACCGCCGAGCTGACCATGGAACCGCGCACCGAGGAATTTCTCGTCGAAGGCACCGAGTTCTGGACGGTCAAGCCCTCCATCTCCCTCGCCGGCATCAGCGGTATCGAGGCCCTGGTCAAGGGCAACTACATCGCCGTGCGCTTCGCCAAGAGCGGCACCCCCACCCGCGAGTTCACCGCCCGGCCCAAGGCACCGCCGCTGAACACCGACGCCCCCGGCCTGCACCTGGTGCTCACCAGCGACAAGCTCGGCTCCCTCGATGTCGGCAGCCCCATCCTCTACAAACAGATGCGCGTCGGCAGCGTGCAGAGCTACCAGCTCTCCCGTGACCAACAGCGCGTCGTCGTCGGCGTCCACATCGAGCCGGAGTTCGCCAAGCTGGTCAACGAATCCACCCGCTTCTGGAACGTCAGCGGCGTCAGCATCAAGGGCGGCCTCTCCGGCGTCGAGGTGAAGAGCGAGTCGCTGCAGACCCTCCTGGCCGGCGGCATCGCCTTCAGCACGCCCGACTCCAAGGCCACGCCGGTGACCAAGCCGCGCCGCTTCACCCTCTACGACAGCGAGAACCTCGCCCTCGGCAAAGGCACGGTGGTCGAAATCCGCATGCCCCAGGCCGATGGCCTGCGCGAAGGCACGCCGGTGCGCTTCAAGGGGCTGGATGTCGGCAGCGTCGAACGCATCGCCCTCGCCGATGACCTGGCCGGCGTCGTGGTCAGCGCGCGCATCACCGAAGCCACCGACCGCATTGCCCGCGCCGGCAGCCAATTCTGGGTGGTCAAGCCCGAGCTCGGCCTGGTTCGCACCGCCAACCTCGATACCCTGGTCAGCGGCCAATACCTGGAAGTGCAGCCCGCCTCTGCCAAGGGCCCGATGCAGACCACGTTCACCGTACTCAGCGAACCGCCGTCGGCCATCGCCCGCGAGGAAGGCCTGCGGATCGTCCTCAGCACCGCTCGCCGTGGCTCCATCAAGCCCGGCGTGGTGGTCAGCTACCGCGAAGTGCCGGTAGGCAAGGTGGTGCGTTTCGAACTGGGCAAGACCGCCGACCGCGTCCTCATCCACGTCCTCATCGAGCCGCGCTACGCCTCCCTGGTGCGCAGCGGCACGCGCTTCTGGAACGCCAGCGGCGTGGGCATCGACGCCGGCCTGTTCAAGGGCGTGAAGGTACGTACCGAATCACTGGAAGCGCTGATCGAGGGCGGTATCGCCTTCGCCACGCCGGACAACGACCAGATGGGCGCACCGGCCATCCCCGGGCAGACCTTCGCCCTGCATGACGAACTCAACGAGGAATGGCTGAAGTGGGCGCCGAAGATCGCCATCGAAAAGTGATCCACCCAGCATGAAAAAGGGCCGCATCTGCGGCCCTTTTTCGTTACTGCGGCTTCAACTTTACGCCGGCTCGGCTTCCTCGCTGGCAGCCGGGGTTGGCTGGCTGGCCTGCTCGCGACGCTTGATGAACTTCCAGTCCGCCTCGTCGATGTAGATGCCGTTGGGGCCGCTGCCGCCTTCCAGGTCGATGGCCACGTCGGCCGAAACCTGCGGCTTCACCGACGCCAGGATGGGCGTGAAGCCCAGCTGGGCGCTGGTCTCGATCAGCGCCTGCTGGTTGCGCTCGTCGATGTCCGCTGCCTCGTCCAGGTAGTAGGGCAGGCGAATGCGCCCGGCCTGCTCGCGGTCCATCAGGTGCAGCAGCAGGTACATGTTGGTCAGCGCCTTGATGGTCATGGTGGTGCCGTTGGACGCGGCACCATCGATGTCCGTGTGGATGATCGGCTGGCCATGCACCTTGGTGATCTCGAAGGCCAGCTCGAACAGGTCCTTCAGGCCCAGCTGGTTGCCGTTGGCGGCGACCAGGCGCGCCAGGTACTCCTTGGCTTCCTCGTTCTTCGCGTCCTGCTCGGAGGATTGCGACAGGTCGAACACCGACAGGGTCTCGCCTTCCTCGTACTGGCCGGCGCTGTGGATGATCTGGTCGATATGGCGCAGCGCATCCTTGTTCGGCGCCAGCACGATGCGGAAGCTCTGCAGGTTCGACACCTGGCGCTTGTTGATCTCGCGGTTGAACAGCGCCAGCTGGTGTTCCAGGTTGTCGTAGTCGCTGCGGATGTTGCGCAGGGTACGGGCGATGTCGGTGACCGCCGCGCGGCGTGCCTTGGCCAGGGTCAGGGCCTCGTCCTGGCGGTGCGCGTAGGCGTTGATCAGCAACTGCAGGCGACGCTCGGTGTCGTCCTCGCTGTCGAACTTGGCCACGCCCTTCAGGCGCACCTGGGCGTACAGCGCCTCGATCTGCCCATCGATGCGCTGCAGCGCCTGCCAGGTGTCCTGGTAATCGTTGAGCAGCGGCAGCAGGTTGTCGATGCTGTCGTCCACCGGATCGGTGAAGGGCGTGCCGAAGGGCAGGTCGGCCGGCAGCAGCTGGCGGCGACGCAGTGCGTCTTCCAGGGTGCGCTCCTTGGCTTCCAGGTCGGCGAGCTGGCGGCCCACCAGTTGCAGCTTGGCGGAGAGCTGCTGGACGCGTTCGGTGAACGCGTCGCTGGAGCGTTTCAGCTCGTCCTGCGCCGCTTCGCGCTGGGCCAGCAACTCCAGCTTGCCAGCTTCCTCGGCGGACAGCGTCTGGGTCTTGCGGAAGTCCTCCAGGGCCTTCTGCGCATCCAGCACGGCCTGGTACAGCTGCTCGGCCTGGGCCTTGCTCGCGGCACGGTCGGCGGCGACCGATTGCTGGGTCTTGAGCTGCTTGAGCTCGCGCTCCAGGCGATCCTTCTGGTCGCGCAGGGCGGCGCGGTCGGCCAGGGCCTGCAAGGCCGGCGGCTCGATGTGGGACAGGTCGATATCCAGGCCGGGCACCTGGAAGTGCTCCCCCTTGAAGCGATCGAGGATGGCTTCCAGGGATTTCACCCAGGCGTCCTCATCATCCAGCTGGATGCCTTTCTCACCCAGCGGCAGGCTGAACAGCTGGCCGTTGAACAGACGCATCAGGCGGTCGACATCGGCCTGGGAGAACTCCTCGCGCAGGCGCGAATAGCTGTTGTTGTCGGCGTGATCGAGCTGCTGCTTCACCGACTTCAGGCGTTTCTCCAGGTCACGCAGGCGCTCGTCCAGGTCTTCCGAGGAGAACTGGCGGGATTGCGCCAATGCGCCAGCGAGCTCGTCATGGGCGTCCTTGGCGGCCAGCAGTTGCTGCTCCAGCATCTTGACGTCGTCCACCAGGGCGAAGCGGTTCTTCAGCACCGCCAGCTCGCCGAGCCAGCGCTGGATCTCGCTGATTTCCCGCTCCAGACGCATCAGCTCCTGGGTGCCGCCGCGCTGCTCGTGCTGCAGGCCGTCCTGCTCGTTGCGGTAGTGCTCGGCCTGGATCACCAGTTCCTCGCGGCGCGCACCGGAGTAGTCGTGCCAGGTGCCCAGCAGGTTATCCAGCAGGGGCGAGAGGCGATGCAGCTTGCCGCGCAGGATCTCGCGCTGGGCCACGCCATTGGACAGCGCCTCCACCAGCGGGCCGGCGGCCACCAGCGCCTGGTAGTCCTGCTCCATGCGGCGCACGTCGCGGAAGGCTTCCTCGGTGGCGGCGATGTAGTCGACGCTGCCCGAACGCAGGCTGTGCTCGAAGGCATCGAGGAACAGCTGCTTGAGCTTCGCCGCGGTGATCTCGCGCATGTGCAGCAGGTTGATGAACAGCGAACGGAAGGTCTTCAGGCTCTGCTCGCTGGTGGAGCGCAGCGGGATCAGTGTCAGGTCCAGCGGGATGGACGTGTGACCGCCCACCAGCAGCCGGCGCAGTTCGTCCGGCTTCAGCTCGTAGGCCTTGATGCCTTCGCGCTCGAGGTTGTTGAACAGCTCGCGCTGCCGCAGGCAGGTGCCGTTCTTCTGGTAGTGATCCAGGTCCAGGCTGCCCTGGTAGGCGAAGAACTGGTGGCCGAAGCCGCCGCCCGGGCCGCGGCCGGCAACACCGATCACGTGCGGGCCGTGGGGCAGGGAGACTTCGACCAGGATGTAGCTGGTGTCGGTGGCGAAGTAGAACTTGCGCGACTGCTCCAGGCTGTACTTGCCGAAGCTCATGTCCGACATGCGCGCCAGGATGGGGAACTGCAGCGCGTTGATCGACGCGGATTTCCCCAGGTTGTTGGCGCCGTAGACCGACAGCGGGGTTTCCAGCGGGAACAGGCCCAGGCTGTAGCCGGCGGTGTTCAGCAGGGCGAAGCGGCGGATGCCGTAGCGTTCCTGGCTCATGCGTCCATCTCCTGCGCGGCGCGCTCTTCGGCCATGGCACGGGCCAGGGCGTCTTCTTCGGATTCAGCGGCGGCCGGCTCCTCGACCTCCAGCGAGACGATCGGCTCCTCGCCGTCGTCGTCCATCAGCACCGGTGCCGGCAGGGCTAGGTCACTGCTGTGCAGGTTGGCGGCCAGGTCGCGGTCGTGCTGCACGGCCAGGCACACGTCGAGGAAGCGGTGCATGGGCGGCAGGAAGCGGTACACGCCGTTGCTGTCCTCGGCGAAGCCGAGCTGGGTCAGGCGGCGGATCACCTTCTCCTCCAGCTCTTCATGAGTGGTCACCTCGGCCTGCAGGAACAGGTCGCGGTACTTCTCCAGCAGCGCGGGCAGCTCGTCGCGGCCGATAGAGCCGCCATCGAGCACGGAAAGCGGGTCGCGGCCCTGGTCGGCCAGGTGCTCCACGAGGATGAAGGTGAACAGCGCCAGGCGCTGGGCGGTCTTGTTCACCTGGGCGCCCATCTGCTCGGGCACGAAGTAATAGAAGCCACGCGGGTCGCACACCAGCTCGAAGCCCAGCGCCTTGAACAGGGCGCGGTACTGGTCCTGCATGGTGGACAGCTGGGCGTAGCATTCCGGCTCGCTGCGCGAGAGGTGATAGCCCTTGAACAGCTCGCGGAAGATGGCCGAGAGCTGGGTCATTTCGGTGAGATTAAGATGCATGTTTTTCGCTCTTGATGAGGGCGAAGGAGCTCAGGCTGACCTGATGCTCCGTGGTGAGATAGTCGCGACGTTCCAGGCGGTCACGCTGAAAGCGGCTTTCGCGGGAGAGGCGGGAGAACCAGTACAGCAGCTCGTCGGTGGCGCCTTCGGGCTCCTGCTCCAGCAGCCAGGCCATGAGGTCGGGCAGCGGCAGGGCCTGCTCGCAACGGTCGATCATTTCCCGGGCGGTACGCGGTGCACGCGGCGCTTCGCCACGACGGCCACTGGAGGCCTTGGGGAAGTGCGCCGGCTTCGGCTCGAAGCGTGCCAAGGCGTAGACGTAAGCCTCCACCTGCGAGGCGCTGCCGAGGAAGGTGCTCTGCGGCCGGGTGAACAGCGGCAGTGCCGCCTGGGGCACGGCATCCAGGCCCTTCTTGCGGATCACCGACAGCGCCAGGGCGGCGCCACGGGTCACGGCGTTGTGCCGGCGCGCTTCTTCGCGCAGTGGCAGCAGCAACTCGCGGGCCTTGCGCAGGGTCAGCTGGGCGGTGGTTTGCATCTCCAGGATGCGCGCGTGGGTACGCAGCAGCAGGTCGTCGTCGACCAACTGGCCCAGGCGCTGCTGTTCGCCGAGCAGCTTGAGCAGCACCTGCTCGACGCGGCGCACGCCCTGTTCGAAGGCGCCATCGGCGGAAACCAGCTGGATCATCGGCTCGACGTACTCGTCCCAGGTCGCCAGGACCTCGGCATAACGCTGGCGCAGCGGGATCTGCCGGTCGCTGGTCTTGGCCCGTTCGGCCACGGCCACCAGGGCCTGCTCGTCGTTGTCGAGCTTCTTCAAGACATCGCGCACGCGCATGTCGAGCAGGCGCAGCTGGCGCGCCAGGTCGTTGCCGTCGCGGATCTCGAAGGCTTCCTGGATGTAGCCGGCCAGGCGCTCCAGGTGGCGCAGGTAGGCCTCGATCTCCAGGCACAGGCCGAGGCGGTGCTCACGGCGCAGGTAGGCGAGGAAATCGTGGATCTGGGCGTTCAGCTCGAAGCGGTTGGGGCTCTTCGCCACCGGCACCAGGATGTCCAGGCGGATCCATTGGTCGAGCAACGCGGTGATGTCCGTGGGCGTGCCCTCCGGCAACTGGGCCCCGAGCTGCAGGCGCAATTCGGCCAGGCTCAGCGTGCCGGCGTCGAAGCGCTCGCACAGCGGCTCCAGCAGCGCCCAGTGCTCGGCGAGGGCGCGCAAAACGCGTTTGGGTTCGATCATCGTGGGAGACGGTCCCTGCCTGAGGAAAAAGACGCGATTGTACTGCATGACCGCCGGCTCGACTCAGCCCGAGCTGATCAAAGGACGGCTGGTTCGCATGGCGGCGTGCCGGGTGAAACGGTTGCCCGGCCAGGTGATGCCCGCGAATACTGGAATCCGTTGGGAGCCCGGGGTTGGGGAGGGATCAGCTCTGGCGGAACAGCCCGATCAGGTGATCGGCGATGGCGGCCTTGATGGCATTGACGTTGAGCTGCGAGGTATGGCCCAGGCGCTCGGTGTTGATGCGGTGCAGGTGCAGCGAAGGCATGCGTGCCTCGTATTCGCGCAGGTCGCCCTTCACCAGCACCGGCAGGAAGTGGTCATTCTTCGCCTGGTAGCGCTGGATCAGCAGCTTCAGGCCTTCCTGGAACGGCAGCTCGCGAGAGGCGGCCAGGCGGTGCTCACCGGGGATCTTCAGGTACAGGCCGGAATAACCCATGGTCTCGCCGGGCAGGATGTGGATGCCGGTGGGCTCCACCGCCTCGGGCGGGATTTCATTGAAGGTGTCGTGCCAGGCCTGCTCGTCGGGAAGGATGGTGATGCTGCCATGCTCCTCCTCCGGCACCACGAAGCTGTAGTTGCTGTAGAGCTTCTCGACATAGCCGGAATAGACGCACAGGCGGTTTTCGAAGCGCAGCAGGAAATCGATCGCCTGCTGGCGGTCGGTAATGGCATCCAGGTCCCAGGCGAGGTCGCTCTGGTTCTGCAATTCGTCCCAGTGTGAATCGGAATCGGCTTTGGAGTTGGCGTTCATGGACTCGGTCAATACGGCATCTGATCTGTAACAAGGCAGAAAACATGCCAGGCAATTCAAGGGCTTGGAATGGGGCTGGAGCGTGCTCCAGCTCACATTCGACATTCTAGAGCGGTCGCAATCTGACGAGGATGGTCACTTGTCGGACGGATGCAGGAAATTCTGGAGGCAGGTGCGCATGAGGTGGACTCATGCGCACTTGTGAGGGGGGAGCCTTGACCGCTTAGGGGATTAAGGTCACTGCCACGGTGGAACCATTGGAATAGGTGTTGTTGAAGGATTCGAAGGTGGTGCAGAAAGCGTGCTCATCGACAAAGTACTGGGGGTAATTGGGTGCATTGCTATTCAAAGCAACTGCTTGGTAGTTGTAATGGGTTGTACCGTTTTTCACTGATGAGCCGACTTTGGTAAGAGGAAGGTAAGTGCCAGCGATGTTCACGCCTTGAACGTCCTCGCTGGATGTCATGAATAAATTACAAATCAGGTCTGCTTCGGGTACCGGAGGCGTGTTGAACAGCTTGACGACGCGTGCAAAGGCCAGCGTGCTGACTCCGCTCAGATTTGAGCTAACTGAGCCTATCGCGGGGTCTGGCATGTAGCCTGCCACCACCATGTTGAAGGTGGTGGTATCTGTAGGCTCTTCGTTGTAGGGCGTGTGATTGTTGGTGTCATAGGTGATGGCTTTCCCGACCAGCAGCGTGCCGCTAAGCGATGTTGTAAGGGTATTTTCCCGATGACCAAATAGCCTGGCCTTGGCTTTCGTCTGGAGGGTTGGAGTCAATTCGCCTTTCATGTAGCTGAGCTGCTGCTCAAGCGCAGTTTGGCTATCGGCAGCAGCCATGAAGGGGAGGCCGAAAGCAACCAGGGCCATGGGGAGAATCCGGAATTTCAACATTGCAACGACTCCTTGTTTTATGGAGCCGGCAGTGGACCAGTTGCCCCGCTTCACGCCCAGCTATCCAAAGGCTGGCGGGCAGGAGCCAGCGTCTGCTCGGCGTGTCGACCATCCTGAAGCTAGGGGTGGCATACGAGGTGTGGATTTGGGTAACAACCGCAGCGGCGAGCCGGGGGCGAACTTCAAAAATCCCACCTTTTTCCCGCCTATGGGTCGGGCCCTTATGGCGAACGCTTCCCTATAGTGGCATCACGTAATCGAGCCGCCAGTGCTCGGCCATAACTATAAGAAGTAGAGGGAACTCGCCATGCGCCTGACCCGCAGTCCCGCCAAACGCCTTTTCCTCGTGCTTGCTGCCAGCCTGCTGGCCACCTCGGCCCAGGCCCGCATGGAGGCGCTCGATGATGCGGAGCTTTCCAACGTCACCGGCCAGGCCTTCATCAACCTGACCACCGACGCCAATGCCGGGATCAACTACACCCGCATCAACCTGGGTGTCGATCTTGATACGCAGCTGAATATGAAGAAGCTGCAGCTGGGGCAGTACAACGACAGCGTCACCCGGCCCGGTGAGGTCGCCGGCTCGTCGGACATCCTGATCAACAACTTCGCCCTTGGCACCGTCAATGCCGACAACTCGATCAACCCGTTTCGCATCTCCAATCCCTTCCTCGAACTGGCCTACTCCGGCAACAAGGTGGTGGGTGTGCGCATCGGTTTCGGCGAGGCCAAGGGCGTGTTATCCGGGGATATCCAGAGTCTGACCGGGAACATTCCCGTGCATATCAAGGGGACAGGGCAGGCAATCTACGATAAGTCGAACTTCATACAGCAAAGTGCGCTGTTTCTTGCGGGGGTCTATACGTCCAGCGTCGTAGAGGCGGATGCCAACCTGGTGACTTCGGGGGGGAGCCTCGATCCGGTACGAGGAACGATGGCGGGGATCAAGAACGGTGACGGTCTCAACTGTACATCTGGCTGCGCGGGGGGCTGGACTGACGTGTTGCTTGGGGCTTTTGCTTCGAATAACTGCAGCATTCTCGGTATCCAGACTTGCTTCAATCTGTCTCAGTTCCAGTCGCTGCCGGTGGGTAATACAAGCAACATGACCAATATGGAGGGAGCGGCCAAGGGCTTCTTCATCTCCCTGCAGACCCAGGACGTAGCCTGGCGTGACATGGACAGCAACGCCTTCATGACCGCCCTCAAGGGCGCCTTCATGAACATGCCCAAGTACCGGGACGCCAACGGTAACCTGGTCTCCCCGATCAATATCGACTTCAACCAGGCCTTCAACGGTATTCCCCGGCAGGACACCTGCCTGGGTTCCGCCACCAAGGGGTGCTGATCATGGTCCGCACCTCGATTGCGATCCTGCTGGCCCTGGCGGCTGCGGTCGCCCAGGCCGAGCTCAGGGCGCTGGATGACGAGGAGCTGTCCAGCGTCGACGGCGCCGGCATCGGCTTCGTGCTGGACAAGGTGCTGCTGGATGCCAGCAACGCCACCATCACCCTCAACGACATCAATAACGGCAGCGGGCAGAACGTGCCCATCGCGGTGAAGGAGTTCTACCTCGGCGCCATCGGCAGCAACAACGGCGCCAACCTCAATGCCGTGACCATCGGCCGGCTGGACCACCCCTTCGCCCTCAACCTGGCCCGCGGCGAGACCATGCGCACCCTCAACGATGCCGGCCAGTGGGTGCAAACGACCCCCAACGGCGTCTCGGTGCTGGAGTTCATGTTCCCCGAGCGCCTCACCACGGGGGGCTCGGCCTGCATCAGCGGTTACTCCACCGGCGGCAACACCTGCTCCAGCCGCGCCACGGAGAAGGTCGACCTGGGCATCCGCTTCGACTTCCAGGTCGCCGCCGGGCGCACCGACGTACTCAACCTGGATATCGCCGAGCTGGCCATGGACGGGTCCTACCTGCGTCTCTGGGGCGACAAGGCCAAGAGCCAGATGGTCGGCGAGATGCGCATCAACCTGTTCGCCAAGGGCATCCAGCTGATGTCCTGCGCGGCCGGCAGCACCAACTGCACCACCGCCGAGCAGCAACGGGACCGCACCCTCTTCATGAGCGGCGCCTACGCCACCGTCGCCCTGGGTTACGGCAAGAGCCAGCCGTTGCTGTTCGACGTCAGCAGCAACGGCCAGTTCGTGCTGGAGCTGCAGAACCCCACGGCCTCGGGCACCACCGCCGCCCAGAAGCAGGCGCTGGCGGACGATTTCTACGCCAACGCACCGCGCACCAGCATCATCATCAACAACCTCAAGGCGGGCACCGGCAACTTCAGCACCGGCGGCTACAACTTCGGCTACAACGAGATCGGCGGCCTCAGCATCAACTACCTGAAGGTGACCAGCCATGACCTCTAGACTCCTTTCGCTGGCCCTGCTGCTCGCCGCCGGTTGCGCGCAGGCCGAACTCAAGCCCATGGCCGACGCCGACCTCAGCGCCACCAGCGGGCAGGGCGGGGTCTACCTCTCCGGCGAATTCAGCATCAACAAGGGCGGCGGCGTGCTCTGGAATACGCCGGCTACCAACAACGCCGCGCAATGGACCATCGGCGAGCGCAGCTGCGCCACGGCGGGCTCCAGCACCCCGGAAAGCTGCGGCATGCGCATCGCCATCCGCACCGAGGCAGCGGGCGGCTGGTACGTGCTCGACAACCTCAAGGGCGTGTTCAGCTTCGAAGGCCTGACCCTGCGCACCCGGCTGATCAACGACAGTGCCGCCGGCTTCAACCAGGACGTGATCGAGCTGGGCCTGCCCAACAACGTGCGCTTCAAGGACGGCAGCTTCGCCTTCGCCGTGGCCAACCAGGGCGGCTGGCGCAACAAGGTGGGCACCACCGCCAATGGCGGCGACTCCACCTTCCAGCAGACCAACATCTTCTCGGCGAAGATCGACGGCGACATCCGCATGCAGGGCAGCGTGCTGGTCTTCCCCAAATAACAAGGAGCAGGGCGATGCGTGCAGTTGCGTTGTTCGCGGTACTCCTCAGCCCCCTGGCCCAGGCCATGCAGGCGCTGGATGACACGGCGCTGTCCGACGTCACCGGGCAGGACGGCATCAGCCTGGAAACCACCAGCGCCGGCTGGTCGGCCAGCAACATCAGCTACAGCGAGGACGGCCAGAGCCTCAACCTGCGTGGCGTCAGCAACCAGCCGCGCAGTGGCTCCAGCATCACTTCCACTACCAAGGTGGACGTGGTCAACCAGCGCCTACAGATCGAGCACGCCAGCAGCGCCCAGGCGCTCAGCGTCACCAACATCGAAATGGGCGGCAGCACCAAGAGCTTCGGTTCCCTGCGCGCCTTCTACACCCTGGGTGCGACGCTGAAGATCAAGGGCGGCGGCGCCAGCGGCGTGACCGGCATCTCGGTGGACGACAGCCGCCTCTCGCTCTCCGATGTCACCTTCTATTACCGCGACAACGGCTTCGACCTGATCGTCAAAGGCATGAGCCTCGACGCCTACCTGAACAACGCCTACATCGACATCGTCAGCGGCGGAGATGGCCAGGCAGTACGCCTCGACCTGGGCAACTCGCGCTTCGTCGCCGCCATCAATGGCATCGGCCTCGACCTGGCCCATGGCGACCCCACTGCATTGCCGGTGACACCCGATGCACCGGACCTGCGCGACCCCAATGCCAGCAAGAGCTTCGGCAAGCTCAACATGGACCTGCGCCTGGGCGGCAGCGTCAGCATCTCCAGCGGTGGCGCCAGTGGCTCGGGCCTGCGCATCCGCCCGGACGTGAACATCGTCAACAGCCTGTTCCAGTACCAGGACGAAGGCATCCTGCGTGCCGAGAACTTCTCCGGCACCCTGCGCAGCCTCGCCGGCCTGACCCTCGACCTGGTGCAGGATGGCAATGGCAGCTTCGTCCAGGTCGCCTTCGCCGACCTCAAGCTCAACGCCACCCTGGGCGGGCTGATCATCGGCAACCCCACCAACCAGAAACTCGGCAGCCTGGGCATCGACCTCAACTTCGTCGACGACGGCGCGAAGAAGAACATCTTCAAGCTGCGCCCTGGCGGCGATCCCAACTCGGGCCTCAAGGGCATCACCGCCGATGTCAGCTGGAACATGGCTAACAGCTCGGTCTCGCTCACCGATAACGGCAACAGCATGTGGTTCAGCGGGCTGCGTACCAACGGCACCGGGCAGGTCACCCTGGACATCACCAAGAGCTGCGCGGCTGGCGCCTCCACCTCGTGCTACGCCGGCACCCAGAGCGACATGAGCAAGGGCAGCTACAACGGCCACTTCGACGGCCTGCGCCTGGGCCTGAACAACGTCAAGGGCAGCTACAGCTTCGATGGCCTGCGTGTGGGCAGCGCCACCGCGCCGCTGCAGGGCGGCACCGAACTGCTGGTGCTGATGGAAATCTTCCCCGCCTACGACTTCACCCTCAATGGCCAGCTCACCCTGCAACCGGGTGGCAGCAGCGGCTCGGGCATCAGCTACAACGCCGATTTCTTCATCACCGACGCCCGCGCCGCCATCACCGTGGACGAGACCGGCAAGGGCTTGTGGCTCTCCGGCACCCGCTACGACATGCACTTCCGCGACGGCTCGGTGGATGTCAGTAACAACGGCGTCGAGCTGCGCAAGGGCACCTACTGGTCCAACCTCGATGTCGCCGACCTGCGCTGGGGCGACCGCGCCACCGGCACCAGCCTCGGCCGCCTGGTGCTCAAGCGCTACGAACAGGGCTCCACCCTGGCGCTCAGCTCCGGCGGTGCCGGCGCACTCTGCGTCGGCGGCAGCGGCTCCACCGCCGGTGCCTGCTCCGCCAGCGGTGGCCGTTGGGAAGACCGTGGTAACGAGGGCGTCTCGGTCAAGCTGAAGAACGTCTATGTGCGTGACGCCACCATCGACAGTTCGGTCAATGGGGTCGCCACCGACGAGAAGCGCAACCAGGTGATCCTCGAGACCGATCGCGTCAACGGCGTGAACGGCACCGGCAGCCAACTGGTTGTGGATAACTTCTACACCTCCGACGGCAACCCCAAGGACCCCAACGCCAATACCTACGGCCTCAACGCCGACCTCAACCTCGACGTCGCGCCGACCAAGGTCTGCACCAAGAACGGCAGCACCTGCACCGCCGTCACCCCCGACCCGCTGGGCTTCGCGGTCAACGGGCGCATCCATTTCAAGGAAGTGGACATCGACCGCATCCAGCACGTGCACCCCACCGGCGGCGCCGTCACCTCCATGTACGGGGTGAAGCTGCAGAACGCCGATATCCGCGCCAACCTCACCGCCACGCCGATCAACTGAGCCGCCCACCCGGCGGCGCCTTCCGTGCGCCGCCCGTGCCTTCCCGCCTCGCGCGTTTCGCGCCACAATTCGTCATCCGTCGTCGCGGCCACAAGCCGCGGCGTCTTTAGCCAGCGCCCCGGCCGCATCCCCGGTGGGGACATGAGGAGTGACCACAATGAACAATAACGATCGCGTCATCATTTTCGACACCACCCTGCGCGACGGCGAGCAGAGCCCCGGCGCCTCCATGACCCGGGAAGAGAAACTGCGCATCGCCAAGGCCCTGGAGCGGCTGCGCGTCGACGTGATCGAGGCGGGCTTCGCCATCGCCAGCCCGGGGGACTTCGAAGCGGTCAAGGCCATCGCCGACAGCATCAAGGACAGCACCGTGTGCAGCCTGGCCCGTGCGGTCGAGGCCGACATCGAGCGCGCCGCCGAAGCCCTCAAGGGCGCCAACTCCGGGCGTATCCACACCTTCATCGCCACCAGCCCCATCCACATGCAGTACAAGCTGCGCATGCAGCCGGACCAGGTGGTGGAGCAGGCCGTGCGCGCCGTGCGCCACGCGCGCAACCTGTGCGCGGACGTCGAGTTCTCCTGCGAGGACGCCGGGCGTTCGGAAATCGATTTCCTCTGCCGCATCATCGAGGCCGCCATCGACGCCGGCGCCCGCACCATCAACATCCCCGACACCGTCGGCTACGCCATCCCGCACCAGTACGCCGAGACCATCCGCCAACTGCTGCAGCGCATCCCCAATGCCGACAAGGCGGTGTTCTCCGTGCACTGCCACAACGACCTGGGGCTGGCCGTGGCCAACTCCCTGGCGGCGGTGGCGGTGGGCGCGCGCCAGGTGGAATGCACCATCAACGGCCTGGGCGAGCGCGCCGGCAACGCCGCGCTGGAAGAGATCGTCATGGCGATCAAGACCCGGGCCGACATCCTCGGCGTGCACACCACCATCGACACGCCGCACATCCTCGCCACCTCGCGCATGGTTTCCGGCATCACCGGCTTCCCGGTGCAGCCGAACAAGGCCATCGTCGGCGCCAACGCCTTCGCCCACGAGTCGGGCATCCACCAGGACGGCGTGCTCAAGCACCGCGAGACCTACGAGATCATGTCCGCGCAGTCGGTGGGCTGGCACACCAACAAGCTGTCCCTCGGCAAGCTCTCCGGGCGCAATGCCTTCCGCACCCGCCTGGAGGAGCTGGGCATCCAGCTGCCCGGCGAGGCCGAGCTGAACGCCGCCTTCGCCCGCTTCAAGGTGCTGGCCGACAAGAAGCACGAGATCTTCGACGAAGACCTCCAGGCCATCGTCTCCGACAGCCTGGGCGAAGAGGCTCCCGAGCACTTCCGCCTGGTCCACCTCGACGTCACCTCGCGCACCGGCGAGGTGCCCCATGCCAGGCTGGTGCTGAACATCGATGGCGCCGAGCGCGAGGCCAGCGCCCAGGGTTCCGGCCCGGTGGATGCCACCTTCAAGGCCATCGAAAGCCTCGCCGCCTCGGCCGCCAACCTGCAGCTGTATTCGGTCAACGCCATCACCCAGGGCACCGATTCCCAGGGCGAGGTGACGGTGCGCCTGGAAAAAGCCGGACGAATCGTCAACGGCAACGGTGCCGATACCGATATAGTTGTCGCCTCCGCCAAGGCCTATCTCAACGCGCTGAACCTCATGCAGGCCGGCGTACGCAAAGCCCATCCACAGGTAGCTGACGTTTGATCCAAGAGCTCCGTCGCCGCGCTTATCTCGATGCCATGCAGGTAGCCACCTGGCTGCCGCGCACGGTATTGCCCTTCGCCGCGCCTTCGCGCCCCGAGCTGCTGGTGCAGCCCGAGGCCGCGCCGAAACCCGAACCGACGCGGGTGCCCACTCCCGCCGCTGCCGCGACCCAGGCCACTCCGGCCGCAGCCGAGGCACCGGTGCAGGCACCCACGCGGCCGAAGATCGAGGTACCGCGCCCCGGCACCACGCCGCGCGTAGCGGTGAACCCCGAGCCGACGGCGGAGCCCGCCAATGATGCAGCTCCGGAGCCGGTGAAAGCCGCTCCGGTGGCGCCGCCGCGTTTCTCCCTGCAACTGCTGCGAGCCGGCAGCTGCCTGCTGCTGGTCGAGTTGCCCACTGGCGAAGGCTTCCAGAGTCGCGACCCGGCCTACCTGCTGCTCAAGGACCTGTTGCGCGCCGCCGGCCTGCCGGATGCGCCGCAGCTCATCGGCGAGCCGGTGCGCTGGCCGTTGCTGGTGCGCGGCAACATGGACCAGGGGCCCGACGCCGCCCGTGATTTCCTCCAGGGCTTCGTCGCCGCGCGTATGGAAGAGGGCGCCGGTTGCTCCTGCCTGTGGCTGGTGGGGTTGCCGGCGATCCGTTTCGCCGGGGAAGCCGACGCCGATGCCTACGGGCGCGAACTCCAGGTCGAAGGCCTGGGCGCCGCCTGGGCGGTGCCCGGGCTGGAGCTGCTGATGGATGAACCGCAACGCAAGGCCGAGCTGTGGCAGGCCATGCGCCGGGTGACGCGACGCTGGAAGTCCGCTGAATGACCGATGCCGTTTCCTTCCGCCGGATGACCGAGGCGGACCTCGATGCCGTGCTCAAGATCGAATACGCCGCCTTCAGCCATCCCTGGACGCGCGGCATCTTCGCCGATGGCCTGAAATCCTACGATTGCTGGATCATGTTCGAAGGCACCCAGCAGGTCGGCCACGGGGTGATCAACGTGATCATCGACGAAGCGCACCTGCTCAACATCACCGTCAAGCCCGAGAACCAGGGCCGTGGCCTCGGCCTGCGCCTGCTGGAGCACCTCATGCAGCGCGCGCGGGAGCTCAAGGCCGGCGAGTGCTTCCTCGAAGTGCGCGCCAGCAACGAGTCGGCCTACCGGCTTTACGAGCGCTACGGTTTCAACGAGATCGGCCGACGCCGGGGCTACTACCCGGCGGTCGCCGGGCGTGAAGATGCCCTGGTGATGGCCTGCACCCTGCTGGACTAGCGGCTAGCGGGCACGCCGGGCATAGCGCGGCTGCTCTTGCTCGCGTGGCGCTTCTTCATCCTCGTCGGTGACGCTGAGGTCGAAATCCCGCGACAGCGTCCCGCGGGGGCCGGGCTTGCCCAGCGGCTCGTCGGTCTCGTCTTCCAGCAAGTCCTCCGGCGAGAGGTCGAAATCCTTCGGTGGGTGCGGCGTGCCGCCCCGTGTCAGGCCGGCTTCGTGCAGCTGGCGGGGCGGGAACTCCTCCACCAGAGCATCGCCGGAAGGCGCCTCCGTCAGTGATTTCTCCGGGGCCTTGGGGTCGTGCTCCTCGTCCGTCGCGGGGTTGTTGCGGGTCGGGTCTGGCTGGCTCATGGCGGGGCCTCCACGCTGTGGCTATGAAAAGTGGACGGCCAGCACACGGAAAGATTCCCCCGAATTGCCCCGATCCGTCGCCCGGTCCGGCATTCACGGCCAGGTTCCGATTTCTGGCACCTGATGCGCTCGCCGGGGAGAAGGGCCACCCTGCAGCCTGTGGGCCAGGCGGTGCTGGGCCCTGGCGCTGGGCTGATCCCCTGTGACGGTGCGCGGCGTGCGCTTGTCAAAGCCCTGCACCCTCCGTAAGGTGCGCCGGCCACGAGAATGAGGAATAGACCGATGAGCGACCTGCAGCAGCTGTTCGACAACAACGCCCGCTGGGCCGAGAACATCAAGGAGCGCGACCCTCAGTTCTTCGAGAAGCTGGCCAAGCAGCAGGTGCCCGAGTACCTGTGGATCGGCTGCTCCGACGCCCGCGTGCCGGCCAACGAGATCGTCGGCATGTTGCCGGGCGACCTCTTCGTCCATCGCAACGTCGCCAACGTGGTGCTGCACACCGACCTCAACTGCCTGTCGGTGGTCCAGTACGCGGTGGATGTCCTCAAGGTGAAGCACATCCTCGTCACCGGCCACTACGGCTGCGGTGGCGTGCGCGCGGCCATGCAGGACGTGCAGTTCGGCCTGATCGACGGCTGGCTGCGCACCATCCGCGACCTCTACTACGACCAGCGCGAGCACCTGGCGCAGTTCACCAGCGAGGAAGAGCGCGTGGACCGCATGTGCGAGCTCAACGTCATGCAGCAGGTGGCCAACGTCAGCCACACCACCATCGTCCAGAACGCCTGGCACCGTGGGCAGGAGCTGTCCGTGCACGGCTGCATCTACGGCATCAAGGACGGCCGCTGGAAGAACCTCAACGTCACCGTCAGCGGCATCGAGCAACTGCCGCCGCAATACCGCCTGCGCCCCCTCGGCGAGTCCTGAGGCCATGAGCGACACACGGGCCCCGGCACTGGCCTGGGCCGGGCTGCTGCTGGCCAGCGCCTGCTGGGCCGGCAACGCCCTGGTGGCGCGGGCCTTCCATGACGACATTCCGCCCATCGCCCTGACCTTCTGGCGCTGGAGCCTGGCCCTGGCCATCCTCCTGCCCTTCGTCGCCCGCCCGCTTTGGCAGCACCGCGCCGCCGTGCGTCGCGCCGGCTGGCGCCTGGTGCTGGTGGCGGCGCTGGGCATCAGCACCTACAGCGTGCTGCTCTACTGCGCCGCGCGCACCACGGTGGCGATCAACCTCACCTTGCTCAACACCTGCCTGCCGCTGGCCACCTTCATCGGCGCCGGCCTGTTGCTGGGCGAGTGGCCCACGCGCCGCGCCTGGCTGGGCATGGCAGTGGCCATCCTCGGGCTGCTGGTGCTGATCGGCCGTGGCAGCCTGGCCCCGCTGGCCAGCCTGAGCTTCAACCCGGGCGACCTGATCATGCTGCTGGCGGTGCTCGACTGGGCGCTCTACACCTTGCTGCAACGGCGCTGGGCGGCCTGGTTCCAGGGCATTCCGCCGCTGGCCTTCCTCGGTGCGCTGATGCTTTGCGGCGTGCCGCTGCTGCTGCCGTTCTACCTGCTGGAGCTGGCCAGTGGCGCCCATTTCGAGCCGAGCCTGCGCAACCTGGCCGCCATCGGCTACACAGGTACCTTCGCCTCGTTGATCGCCTACCTGCTGTGGAACCACGGCATCGCCGTGCTCGGCGTGGCCAAGGCCTCGCTGACCAACTACCTGATGCCCGTGTTCACCGCGATCCTCGGCTTCCTCATCCTCGGCGAAGCCCTGCAGGGCTATCACTGGGTGGGCGGCGGCATGATCTTCGCCGGCCTCCTGCTGGGCACGCGCCCACGCGCCAAATAGGCACCCCGGCGGGGCCAGGCTGAGCGTGCACAGGTGGCTTCAGCCCTGGCCCATAAAAAGCGCAAAATCTGCAAAATCGCCGTCGCTACAGTGCGTTCCGAGGAGACCGCATGAAGCCCGAGACCCTGAACCACTATGGCCAGCGCCTGGAACCCGTCCTGCACTGGCTGGCCCGCAACCCGGACGCCGACCCGGACCTGTACCGTCTGGCGGACCTGGCGTGCCTTTCGCCGTACCACTTCCACCGGGTGTACCGCGCCTTGATGGGGGAGACGGTGAACGCCACGGTGCAGCGCATCCGCATGCACCGTGCGGCGGTGGCACTGGGCAACCCCGAGGCTTCCCTGCGTGATGTGGCGCTGCGTGCCGGCTATGAGTCGGACGCGGCGTTCAACCGGGCATTCGGCACCGCCTTCGGCATCCCGCCGGGGCGCTATCGCGCAGCCCGCTCCCGCCCCTTCGACCCCAAGGAGCTCGGCATGTACCCCATCAAGATCGAAACCCTACCCGGCGTGACGCTGGCAGCCCTGGCCCATCGCGGCAGCTACCAGGAAATCGGCCCGCAGTTCGCCCGCGTCTTCATGCTCGCCGCCACCCGCGGTATCGCCCGGCCCGAGTCGGTCGGCTACGGCATTTACTTGGACGACCCCGCCCAGGTGCCCGAACACGAGCTGCGCTCGATGGCCGGCGTCCCGGTGGCCCCCGATGCCGAGCTGGGCGACGAGTTGCTGCGCTTCGAAATCCCCGCCGGTCGCTGCGCCGTGCTGACCTACACCGGCCCATACAACGAGATGGACAAGCCCTACAGCTGGATGTTTTCGCAATGGCTGCCAACCAGCGGCCATGAGCCGGCGAACTTCCCCATGTTCGAGATGTACATGAACGACCCCCGCACCACCCCGCCCGCGCAGCTGCAGACCTGCATCTGCATGCTGCTCAAATAGGCCGACGGGATCCGGCGGGGCAGGGAAGCGCCTTCGCCGGACCCTGTGTCACGGACCCGTAGGATGGGTAGAGCTCTGCGAAACCCATCGAGCCCAGCACCAGACAGCCATGGGCTTATGTTTCCTGGCGAAACGGTCAGGAACCTGTAGCGTCGACTTCTTTCGCTCCAAGAACCGCCGTACCAGAACGACTCCGCCTGTCAGAAGGTCGCATCGAAGTTATTTCTCGCGCCCTGTATAGTTCGCGCGGCAGATTCAGCTGTTTTAACCCGGAAGCCGATTGTCGCATTGCCCCCTCGGTGCCCCCTCTATACAACAGCCAACCGTCCGTATCCGGCCGACAAAGCTTGCCTTGTCTTTGCTGCCGAACGGGCGACTTCTGCTTTCCGCTCCCGCGACCCGGGTAGCGGGAACAACAGTCAGCCCTGCCGGGTTACCCCTCGGCGGGTGCCAGCCCTTTTACAAAAATAAGAGGTTCACATGTCCAGCAGCGAACATGAACTGCAACGCGGCCTGGGTGAGCGGCACATCCGCCTCATGGCCCTCGGCGCCTGCATCGGCGTCGGCCTGTTCCTTGGCTCCGCCAAGGCCATCCAGATGGCCGGCCCCGCCATCATGCTCTCCTACATCATCGGTGGCCTCGCCATCCTGGTGATCATGCGCGCCCTCGGCGAGATGGCCGTGCACAACCCCGTGGCCGGCTCCTTCAGCCGCTACGCCCAGGACTACCTCGGCCCGCTGGCCGGCTTCCTCACCGGCTGGAACTACTGGTTCCTCTGGCTGGTGACCTGCGTCGCCGAGATCACCGCCGTCGCCATCTACATGCAGATCTGGTTCCCCGACGTGGACCGCTGGGTCTGGGCCCTGCTGGCCCTGGCGAGCATGGGCACCATCAACCTGATCACCGTGCGCGCCTTCGGCGAGTTCGAGTTCTGGTTCGCCCTGATCAAGATCGTCACCATCATCGCCATGGTCGTGGCTGGCGCCGGGATGATTGTCTTCGGCATCGGCAATGGCGGCATCGCCACCGGTATCAGCAACCTGTGGAGCCATGGCGGCTTCATGCCCAACGGTATCCAGGGCGTGCTCATGTCCCTGCAGATGGTGATGTTCGCCTACCTGGGTGTGGAGATGATCGGCCTCACCGCCGGCGAAGCGCGCAACCCGCAGAAGACCATCCCCAACGCCATCAACTCGGTGTTCTGGCGCATCCTGCTGTTCTACGTCGGCGCGCTGTTCGTGATCATGTCCATCTACCCGTGGAACGAGATCGGCACCCAGGGCAGCCCCTTCGTCATGACCTTCGAACGCCTCGGCATCAAGACCGCCGCCGGCATCATCAACTTCGTGGTCATCACTGCGGCGCTGAGCTCCTGCAACGGCGGCATCTTCAGCACCGGGCGCATGCTCTACAGCCTCGCCCAACACGGCCAGGCGCCCAAGCCCTTCGCCCGTACCTCGCGTAACGGCGTACCGCGCAATGCGCTGCTGCTGTCCATCTTCGCCCTGCTGCTCGGCGTGCTGCTGAACTACCTGGTGCCGGAGAAGGTGTTCGTCTGGGTCACCTCCATCGCCACCTTCGGCGCCATCTGGACCTGGGCCATGATCCTGCTCGCACAGATGAAGTTCCGCCGCAGCCTGAGCCCGGCCGAACAGGGCAAGCTGCAGTTCAAGATGTGGCTGTTCCCGCTCAGCTCCTACCTCGCCCTGGCCTTCCTGGTGCTGGTGGTGGTGCTGATGGCCTTCTTCGAGGAAACCCGCATCGCCCTGTACATCGGCCCGGCATTCCTCGTGCTGCTGACCGTGCTGTACAAGGTGCTCAACCTCAAGGCCAAGGTCGAAGCGGACAGTGCGGTAGGCGATCTGGCTTCCTGACCGCCGCGCTGATGCACCCAAACACCCCGACTGGTTCGGGGTGTTTTCATTTGGGCAGGCGCGAACGCCTTGGCGGTTCACCTCCCGCTCACGGCATACAATGCGCACCTTATCCACAGGACGGATCACTTCGTGGGCAATGGATTCCGCACCGCCAGCCGCGCACTGGCGACCAGCCTGCTCTTCATCATCGGCACCCTGCTCCAGGGCCTCTGGGCGCTCGCGCCCTTCGCCAGCAACCCGCCCTCGGACATGGGGCGCTACTCGCTGGCCGAGGAGCTGCTGGTGCATGCGCTGCTGCTTATCCCGCTCCTGCTGCTCGCCCGCTGGCTCGGCAAGCGCATCACTCACCGCCTGCTCAGAGTGGCCTTGGCCACCTTGCTGGCGATGCTTGCGTGGTACCTGGTGGACATCAGCATCTTCGACAACCGGGTGGCGAGCTGGAGCACCTACACGAGCCTGGAGAGGGCGATCGAGGTGCTGGGGTATGCGGTGTTGCCGGTGATGGTGGTGGGGGCGGGGTTTGGGACGGCTCTAGCGCTATCGAGACTGGGAAAGTGAATTGCTAATGGTTCCCGGAGGGCTCGCTTTAGCCTTCCGGGAACATGAGGCCACTAGAGTTCAGTGGTGCATGGCTTCCCGTAGTTCCAGGTCACCTTGTTCCCGTCCTTGGCCACGAAGGTGAACACTCGTTCCGAGGCACCTTCATAAGCGTTTTCGAATGGAATCACGACCTTGTCTTTCGAGACTTTGGGCTTTACGAACTGCCTTGTGACCGGATCACCCCCCACGTACCTCGTCCACAGCATCTCGTCTTCGCCATAGAGATCTATGTAGTCGTATGAGCCATCGGCCTCGACACATTTGAAGAGGACGGAGTTGCCTTTCTTATAGGCGCTGTCCACGTATGACTTCATATCAAAGTCGTCCGCGTGAGCGGTGGTTACCAGGAGCGCGAGTGCCAGCGTAGTTTTCTTCAAGATGCTTCCTTTCAGGTGGTTGTCGCTTCGGGCAAGCATGACAGGCTGCTTTGTGCTCATGCCAGTGGATCTCTTTCAGGCACCCGACACGGCCCCGACGACGCTAAGATCGCGCCCCTTGCTTGGACGCTTTCCGTACAGGATGTACCCCATGATCGACCTGCTGTTCTGGCCACTGCTCGTCACCCTGTTGTTCGCGCCGCCCTGGTTGCTCTGGAGGCGTGCCGAGCGGCTGGGCTGGTTGAGCCGCTACGCGCTGGCCTTGCTCCCGGTGGGCGTTACCTGGCTGGGATGGCAATGGGGCATCTGGGCCTTTGAGCACTTCGACTGCCAAGGCAACACCAAGGGGCTGCACGACTGCCTGTCGAACGGGCAGGACATGACCGCCTGGGTTGGGCGAGCGCTATTCCTGAGCGTACCGATGATGTTCATCGGCCTGCCGCTTTCGGGCTGGTTCCTGATCGACACGCTGGTGCGCCACCTCGGCCATCTCACCAGTCGCGAATGAACACGCCCCCACGCCCCGGCACATCATCACCCGGGGCGTAGATACCGTCTTGATTCCTAGTGAGCAAGGGCCAGTTTTGCGTCAAATGGCTGGCCCGATTTCAAGACGCCATAGGCGATGTTCAGCAACTTGCGCATCGCTGCGCAGACGATCTGCTTGCCAGTCTTGCCCTTCGCCCTTAACCGTTCGCCCATGGCTCTGATCGCCTCGTTGTACGTCAGGGCACTGATCGCGGGCATGAATAGGCCGGCCCGCAGGCGCGATGAGCCCGTCTTGGAGATGCGCGTCTGCCCTCGGTAACTCCCGGATTCCTGCAGCCGCGGATTGAGTCCGGCAAAGGCGGTGACGGCACGGCTGCTGGCAAAGCGCA
>NZ_QKRU01000087.1:0-25708 GCF_003234055.1 Pseudomonas sp. 57B-090624 | reverse complement strand
CCGCCGCGCCGACCGGCAGCGGCATGACCGGGCTGACCCCGGTCTCGGTGACCATGCCCCCACTGGACGCCCCCGCACCGCCGACCCAGGTCACGCCGCCGGCGACACCCCCGGCCACGCCGCCCAAGAAGGGCAAGCGCGCCTCGGTGCTGGACACCGAACTCAGCGCCGCTGCCGGCCAGCCCACCAGTGGCCCCAACCGCGCACCGCTGATCGCCGCCGCCGGCCTGGCCGTGCTCGGCCTCGCCGGCATCGGCGGCGGTGCCTACTGGTGGCTGAACCAGTCGCCGGCCAAACCCGACACGGCCCAGGTCGACGGTGGCCAGGTCGACGGCGGCGCCACCGGTACGCCAGGCAGCGAAGGCGACCAGCCGGCAGACAGCGGTTCCAGTGCCGACTCCAGGCCCGTGGGCAACCAGGACGGCGGCAGCCGGCCGTTGATCATGGCCGGCAAGAAAACCCTCTTCGAGCGCGTGCTGAGCAAGCCCGGCGCACGCTTCGCCAGCGCCCCCGGCGCCGAGGCCGACGGCGCGCCGGTGCCGGCCTTCTCGGTGTTCTACGTGTACGCGCGCAAGGTCGTGGGCGGCACGCCCTGGGTCGAAGTGGGGGCCTCCAGCGATGGCCACCGCGATGGCTGGCTGCCCCTGGACAAGCTCAGCGACTGGAAGCAGAGCCTGGTGCTGAAGTTCACCGAACGCTCCGGCCGCTCGCCGGTGATGTTCCTGCGTGACCCGGAGCAGGTGGAGCTCTACCTCGCCGACTCCAGCAAGGCGCGCAACGCCGTGCACCAGGCCCAGTTCGGCGACAGCACCGACCCGGAGATCGTCGCCATCGAGCCGGCCGCCAGCGCCATCCCCCAGGACCAGTTCTACCTGCTGCCGATCTTCGATTCCCGCGAAAGCTTCGACGCCAGCGGCCAGCCGGTGCAGCTGCTCAACGTCGCCTCCATCGACCCGGGCGACACGCCCCAGGTGAAGGGCGAGGGCAGCGCGCCGGCGGCGAAGACCGATGCCTTCCGCACCGCCATCGTGCTGGTGGTGGACACCTCGGTGTCCATGCAGCCCTACATAGACCGCGTGCGCGACGTGGTGCACGAGCTGCACAACCAGATCGCCGCCCGGGGCGAGCTGGACAGCGTCAGCTTCGGCATGGTCGGTTTCCGCAGCAACACCGACAAGACGCCGGGCCTGGAGTACACCGCCAAGACCCTGGTGAGCCTGGACGAGGGGCGCAATCCGGACCAGTTCCTGCAACTGGCGCAGCAGGTCAAGGCCACCAACGTCTCCAGCCACGACTTCAACGAGGACGCCTTCGCCGGTGTCATGGAAGCGGTCGACGGCATGGACTGGAGCGGCTACGGCGGGCGCCTGATCCTGCTGGTCAGCGATGCCGGCGCGATCCGCAAGAACGACCCCCTGGGCCGTACCCAGATGAACGAGGCCGAGGTGCGCGAGGCGGCGCTGCGCAAGCAGATCAAGATCTACGCCCTGCACCTGAAGACCGACGCCGGGAAGAAGAACCACGGCTTCGCCGAGCAGCAGTACCGCAGCCTCACCGCCGATGCCAACCCGCAGATCGGCGACCTGTACATCCCGGTGGCCGGTGGCGACGTGAAGAAGTTCGGCGACAGCATCGGCGAGATCGGCAGCGTCTTCGCCGACCTGGTGCACAAGGTGCGCAGCGACGCACCGCTGGAGGCGCCGGTGGCGGGCAACAGCATCGCCGCCAAGACCGCCGCCATCGGCTACGCCATGCACATGGACTTCCTCGGCCACAAGTCCCAGGCCCGTGCGCCGCAGCTGGTGACCGCCTGGACCTCCGACCGCGACCTGACCAACCCGCAGCTGCCGGCCTTCCAGGTCTGCGTGCTGCTGACCAAGCTGCAGCTCAACGACCTGCAGCAGTCGCTGAAGGTGATCGTCGACGCCGCGCGCCGCACCCAGAGCTCGCCCAAGGACTTCTTCCAGGAGATCGCCAGCGCCAGTGCACACATGGCCCGCGACCCCTCGAAACTGGCCCGTGGCAGCAACCTGGCGCAGAGCGGCATCCTCGGCGAGTACCTGGAAGGGCTGCCGTACCGCAGCAAGTCGCTGAACATGAACCAGGACCTGTGGCTGTCGTTGTCGGTGGCCGAGCAGGAGGACTTCATCGACGAGCTGGAGTCGAAGATCCGCCTCTACGAGACCTTCCACAACGACACCGCCAACTGGGTGCGCTTCGGCGACGCGGCGCCCGGCGACGCCCTCTACCGCGTACCGCTGTCGACGCTGCCCTGATGCTCAGGCTTCGTGACCTGCGCAAGACGCGGGGGCAGGGCGCCCAGCGCTACAGCCTGGAAATCCCCAGGCTGGACCTGCGCGCCGGGCAACGCCTGGCCCTGGTCGGCCCCAGCGGCAGCGGCAAGAGCACGGTGCTCGACCTGCTGGCGCTGATCCTCTCGCCGGATGCCGGCGGGGTGATGGAGTATGAACTGGACGGGCGCGTGCGCGACGTCGCCGCGCTGTGGAAGCAGGGGCGCAGCGACGAGCTGGCGGCCCTGCGGGGTCGCGGCATCGGCTACGTGCTGCAGACCGGCGGGCTCTTGGGCTACCTCGACGTGGCCGGCAACATCGGCCTGCCCCGCGCGCTGCTGGGCATGCCGGACGACGATACGGTGCGCCACCTGGCCAGCCACCTGGAAATCGCCGATCAACTGGGCAAGCGCCCGTCGGCGCTCTCGGTGGGGCAACGCCAGCGCGTCGGCATCGCCCGCGCCCTGGCCCACCGGCCACGCCTGCTGCTGGCCGACGAACCCACCGCGTCCCTCGACCCGATCAACGCCGAGCGGGTGATGCAACTGCTGGTCGAGCAGGCCCGGCTCCATGACCTGTGCCTGGTGGTGGCGACCCACGACCAGGACCTGGCGGCCCGCGCCGGGCTGAGCCCCTTGCCCCTGGCGCTGCAGCGGGGCGTCGATGGCGGCGTCACCGCCACCCTCGCGGAGGCCGGGTGATGCGCAAGGGCCTGCTCGCCGCACTGGCCTGGCACGACTACCGCAACGAGGCGCGGCTCTCGGCCTGCGCGGTGCTCGCGCTGGTCGCCGTGGTCGCACCGCTGCTGGTGCTGTTCGGCCTCAAGCACGGCCTGGTCAGCACCCTCACCGAACGCCTGGAGCGCGACCCCGCCGTGCGCGAGGTGATTCCCCTGGGCGGCGCCCGCTACAACCTCGACAGCATCGCCGAGCTCGCCGCGCGCCCCGAGGTGGCTTTCGTGGTGCCGCGTACCCGGCAGATCGCCGCCACCGTCGACCTGCACGCCGACGGCGGCAGCCAGCCGCTGACCGTGGAGATGGTCCCCACCGCCGAGGGCGACCCGCTGGTGCCGCCCGCACAACTGCCCCAGGACAGCGGCGAGGTGGTGCTCAGCCAGCGCGCCGCCGAGCGCCTGGGGGTCAAGGCGGGCGACGCGCTCACCGCCGCTTTCGGCCGCTCCGTGTCGGGCACCCCCGAATACCAGCGCACCCGCGTGAAGGTGAAGGCGGTGCTGCCCCTGGAAGCCTTCCAGCGCCAGGCCCTGTTCGCTCGCCTGGACCTGCTGGAGGCGGTGGAGGACTACCGCGACGGCCTGGCCGTGGAGCGCTTCGGCTGGCCGGGCCGCGAAGCCGCCAGCGGTGCGCGGGCGCGGGTCTACCCCGGCTTCCGTCTCTATGCGCGCGATCTGGACGCGGTGGAGACGCTGCGCCTGCACTTCGCCGGCCGCGACCAGGAGGTCGCCACCCAGGCCGAGGCCATCGCCCAGGTGCGCTCGCTCAGCCGCAACCTGACCCTGGTGTTCTGGATCATCGCCGGGCTGGCCCTGGCCGGCGCCTTCGCGGCGATGGCCGCCAGCACCCTGGCGGCGGTGGAGCGCAAGCGCCGCGAACTCTCGGTGCTGCGCCTGCTGGGCGTCTCCACCGCCGCGCTGGTCTCCTTCGTGGTGCTGCAGGCGCTCTATACCGGCGCCTTCAGCCTGGCCCTGGCGGGCGTGCTGTACCTCGCCGCCGAGGCCGGGCTCAACCGATTGTTCCAGTCGGCGGCCGGTGAATACGCCTGCCGCCTGCTGTTCTCCCATTACCTGCTGGCGTTGCTGGCGACCCTGGCCTGCAGTGCGCTGGCCGCGGCGACCGGTGGCTGGCGCGCGGCCCGAATCGAAGCTTCGGAAGGACTACGTGATGTTTAAGTTGCTGACAGTCGCATTCTCACTGTCCCTGGCGGTGGCCACGGCGCACGCCGAGCCGAACCCGCTGTACAACCCCAAGCCGCTGCCGGACGACGTCAGCCTGCCGCTGCCCTGCGAAGGCGAGATGGTGTTCCGCTACGTCTACGTGCTGGCCAAGGGCACCCTGGACGACCGCGAAGTGAGCCTCGGCTACCCCTTCAGCGAGGGTGAGACCGGCTACCAGCAATCGTTCATCTCCGGCTACCGCCGCGACTTCATCAACGGCCAGTTCACCCTCTCGGACCTGTCGAAGGACTGGCAGTCCAAGCTTTCCGCCAGCCTGCCGAAGCCGGAGAAGGGCACGCCGCTCAAGCCGATGCTGTACTTCGTCGGCAAGTACGAAGTGACCCAGCGCCAGTACGACCTGGTGATGGCCCAGGCCGCTTCCCTGGCCGGCCAGGGCGAGCCGCCGGCCTGCGAGCCGGCCCCGGCGGGCATGGCCTCGCGCCTGCCCAAGGTCAAGCTGTCGCGCTTCGAGGCCGAGCGCTTCGGCGCGGTGTACAGCGCCTGGCTGCTGAAGAACCACCGCGACCTGCTGCCCATCAGCGGCCGGGGCGGCAAGGCCGAGGACGGCGGCGTCGGCTTCGTGCGCCTGCCCACCGAGGTGGAATGGGAGTTCGCCGCCCGTGGCGCCCACGCGGTGAGCCGCCAGGAGCTGGAGGCACGGCTGTTCCCGCGCAAGCAGGAAGGTGCCGAGGGCGACGGCCCGCTGGGTGACTGGGCGGTGTACAACCAGGTCGCCGGTGGCACCGGCCAGGCCGCGCGCCTGCTGCCCATCGGCCTGAAGAAGCCCAACCCCATCGGCCTGTTCGACGTCATCGGCAACGCCGCCGAGATGGTCCAGGAATCCTTCCAGCTGGTGCATGCCGGGCGCCGCCAGGGCACCTACGGTGGCTTCGTGGTCAAGGGCGGCAACTACCTGGAAGGGGAGATGACCCTGTTCACCGGCATGCGCCGCGAGTACCCGCTGTTCGCCGCCGACGGCACCGAGCAGCAGAACGAGACCACGGGCTTTCGCGTGGCCATCGGCGCGCTGTCGGCCCCGCGCTCGCGCTACAAGGACCTGTTCGAGCAGTGGAAGGCCGAGGGCCGCGCCTCCTCGCTCACCGACGAGATCGCCGACGACCAGGACCCGACCCAGCTGCTCGACAGCATCATCGCCAGCAGCGCCGACCCCGAGCTTCAGGGGCGCCTGGCGCTGGTCAACGAGGAGCTCAAGCGCAACATCTCGCTGATCGCCAAGCAGCGCGAGGAGGCGGCCGGCAACCTGATCCAGTCCGCCGCCCTGGTGGCCGAGACGATCAACAACTACAACATCCGCCTGACCAACCTGAAAAAGAGCCGCGACCAGGCCAAGGCGGCCAAGGACGACGCCTCGGCCAAGCTCTACGAGAGTGCGATGGCCAACGGCAAGACGGCACTCGACGGCGCCGTGGCGATCTATATTGACAACCTGGCGACCGGTACTCGCTATACCGATGCGGTGATCCAGGCGCAGTTCCAGCGGACCAAGGAAGAACTCAACCGCAACCCGGTGCTGGGCAAGAGTCTCGTGACGCGCGCCACGCTTTTCGTCAAGCATGTGGGCGAGTATCGTCAGCAGCGCAGGGCGGACCCGGAAGCGATTCTGAAAGAACTGCTCGGCCCCTGAGGCCACGCGACAAGGACGGCGTTTTAGGTGGCTTCCGTGAAGCCTTAATGGATTGGCAAGCCACTGAGAAGCGTAAGCGAGGCCGCCAGCGCAAGGCGAAAGCAGGTGAGAAAGCGGAGTCTACGAGCTGTAGATGAGCATTTCGAGACTGTTTTCAACGCTGCGATGGCAACGCAGATAGCTTCTCAGCGGCTTGTTAGACACACTCAAGAACGAGAGCAATGACCATGGCAACCCCACGCAACATTCCCGCATTTTCCGCAGTACGCACCGCACTGTTCACCGCCGTCACCTGCACCAGCGTGCTGCTCACCGGCTGTGCCGGCATGGGCGCCCCCAGCTCCAAGGTCGCGGCCAGCACCAAGGCCGAGTACTACCCGCAGTGCTACCAGCCGGTCAGCCAGCTGCGCGCCTCCGACCAGGCGATGACCCAGTCGGTCGCCACCGGCGCCATCGCCGGCGGCGTGATCGGCGCCCTGGCGGGCGGCCTTTCCGGCGGTGACCACGCCGGCCGCAACGCGCTGATCGGCGCAGCGGGCGGTGCCCTGGTGGGCGGCGCAGCGGGTTACTACAGCGCTCGCCAGCAGCAGATCGCCGACGACAACGCGCGCATTGCCTCCTACGCCAGCGACATCGATCGCAGCAGCGGCGAGATCGACCGCAGCATCAAGTACGCCAGCGCCGCGCAGAACTGCTACCAGCGCGAATTCGCCAACCTGCAGGCCTCGCGCAAGGCCAAGACCGTCAGCGAGACCGAAGGCCGCCTGCGCCTGGCCGAGATCGTCAGCGGCCTGAACGAAACCAACGCCCTGATGGCCGCCGTCGACGGTCGTGCCGGCGAGAACATCAACACCTACACCCAGGCCTACGAGAAAGACCTGCAGACCGTCGGTGTCGAGCGCAAGGACGTGAGCCAGGTCGTCGCCGCCGAGACGCCGGTCACCCCGGCCACCACCAAGACGTCGACCAAGACCACCACCAAGACCACCACCCCGCCGAAGAAGACCACCACCACCGCCAAGGCGGTGCCGAAAGAGGCGGTGAGCACCGAGCGCACCCTGCAACAGGCCGAAGCCAAGCGCGCCGAAAGCCAGAAAGTCGCCAGCCGTGGCCAGACCATGGTCAGCGATGTGTGCAACAGCCCCGACATGGGTGACTGGGCTCCGGCCAGCTGCGCCTCCAAGGCCTGACCCCTCGGCAGGCCCCTCCAGCCCGCCGCCTGCATCACCCGCCCGCCCGGGCGGGTGATTGCCTTCCAGCGACAGCCCTTCGTTTTTCACCTCGTACCCGAGAGCGGTGCTGCGTGCCGCCGGGTGGCCCCTGGACCGTGCCGGGGGTGCCGGGCCGGCTCAGTGGCCCCGCAGCGTGCGGGTGAAGCGCTGGATGGTGTCCACGACCCGCTGGGCACCTTCCTGGATGCTCTGGATGGCCCGGCCCGCCTCGTTGGCCAGGCGTACACCCTGGTCCACCTTCTCGCAGCTCTCGCGCATGCTGCCGACGGCTTCCTGGGCCAGCTCATGGTTGCGCTTGACCACCTCGACTATCTCCTCGGTGGCCCGTGCGGTGCGTGCCGCGAGGTTGCGCACCTCGTCCGCCACCACCGCGAAGCCCCGGCCTTGCTCCCCGGCGCGCGCTGCTTCGATGGCGGCGTTGAGGGCCAGCAGGTTGGTCTGGTCGGCGATGCCACGGATGGACTGCACGATGCTGTTGATTACGTCGGACTGCTGGCTCACGGCGCCGATCCGCTCGGCGGCATGGTTCAGCTCCCCGGCGATGCCCTGGACCAGCGCCACGGTGCGATTGACCACTTCTGCGCCACCCTGGGCCTCGGCGTCGGTCTGCTGAGCGGTCTCGTACGCCACGTGGGCCGCTTCGGACTCGGCCTGCTGCTCGAGCACCTCGATGGTGATGTCGGAGGCGAACTTGACGATCTTGTACAGCTTGCCGCGGGTGTCGAAGACCGGGTTGTAGCTGGCCTCCAGCCAGATGACGCCACCGTGGCTGTTACGCCGTTCGAAGCGACCGCTGACGTACTCGCCCCGGTTCAGGCGCTGCCAGAACTGCTGGTAGCCGGGGTTGCCGGCTTCCTCCCTCGAACAGAAGATCCGATGGTGCTTGCCGACGACATCCTGCGTGCGGTAGCCCGTCACCGCGAGGAAGTTCTCGTTGGCGGCGACCACCTCGCCGGCCGGGTTGAATTCGATGACCGCCATGGAGCGGTTGAGGGCATTGATGATCGCGTCCTCCTCATGTTCGTGCATGAGGTTGGCGCTGATGTCGGTGGCCAGCTTGATCACCTTGGTGACCCGCCCGCTGGCGTCGCGTACCGGGTTGTAGGTGGCCTCCAGCCACACATCGTGCCCCTGCTTGTCCAGCCGCAGGAAACGCTCGCGGATGAATTCGCCCTGGGCCAGCCGCTCCCAGAAGCGCCGGTATTCGGCGCTGTCGGCCACCGCGGGTTCGCAGAACAGGCGGTGGTGCCGGCCGGAGATCTCGTCCAGGCGGTAGCCCATGGTGCGCAGGAAGTTGTCGTTGGCCGCGACGATGGTGCCGTCGGGCAGGAACTCGATGATGGCCTGGGAGCGGTCCAGCGCGTCGCGCAGGGCGTGTGCCGTGGCCAGTTCATCCTGGCACCTGGCCAGTTCGTTTTTCAGGGCTGCACTGAACAGGATCATTTCACGTCGCTCCAAGGTGGCGTCGGGCGTGTGGGGGGCTACACGCACACCCGGATTCAAAAGGGCCCAGCGGCACCGGCGACGGAGTGGGGAAGTCGCCGACTGCGCATCGCCGGGCCACGAACTCAGGGGCGGTCGCCCCTCAAAATCTGGGCCGGGATCTGCTCCAGGGGGATTTCGCGTCGCACCGCGTCCAGCTTGCGGGCTTCCTTGGGCATGCCGTAGACCACGCAGGTGGCCTCGTCCTGCCCCAAAGTGTAGGCGCCGGCTTCGTACATTTCCCGCAGGCCTCGGGCACCGTCATCGCCCATGCCGGTCATGATGATGCCGGTGGCGTTGGCGCCGGCGGCGCGGGCCGTGGAGCGGAACAGCACATCCACCGAGGGCTTGTGGCGGGACACCGGCGGCCCGTCGACGATGTCCACCACGTATTGCGCGCCGTTGCGCTTGAGCAGCATGTGGCGGCCACCGGGGGCAATCAGCGCGCGGCCGGGAATCACCCGGTCGCCATGGCGCGCCTCGCGCACCTCGATCTGGCAGAGGCCGTCCAGCCGTGCGGCGAAGGCCGCGGTGAATTTTTCCGGCATGTGCTGGACGATGACGATGCCCGGGCAGACCCGGGGCAGGGCAGTGAGCACGTATTCCAGGGCCTGGGTGCCGCCGGTGGAGGTGCCCAGGGCGACGATGCGCTCGGTGGTGCGGGTCATGGCGGCCGGCCCGCCGGCCGGCAGGATGGCGTCGGCGCTGAGCTTGGGCGCCACGGCCGGCGTGGCGGACGCGGGGGCGCCGGGCAAGCGCTTGAGGCGCGCCTGTGACGCGGCCTTGATGGCCCCCACCAGCTCCTCGGTGGCCTCGATGAGGAACTGGCGCAGGTTGCCCTGGGGCTTGGTGACGATGGCCACGGCACCGGCGGCCAGGGCCTCCATGGTGGTGGCCGCGCCTTTCTCGGTCAGGGTCGAGCAGATCACCACTGGCGTGGGTCGCTCCACCATCAGCTTCTTCAGGAAGGAGATGCCGTCCATGCGTGGCATCTCCACGTCCAGCACGATCACGTCAGGCCAGTTGCGGTTCATCCGCTCCAGGGCGAACAGCGGGTCGGCGGCGGCACCGATCACCTCGATGCCACTGTGGCCGGACAGGCTGCCGGTCAGTACCTGCCGAACGACGGCGGAGTCGTCGACGATCATCACCTTGATCTTGTTCATGGCGAGCAGGCCTCGTAGCGCCGACTGGCAAGTTGTTGCGGGTTGGGGTGGCGGAGCGCGACGTTGCCGCTCCACACGTCGAAGATCAGGTTGCGGTAGCCCTCGCCGCCGACGTGGCGGGCGTGGCAGGCGAGCCCGTGGGCGGCCAGCAGGGCCAGGCCGGCCTCGACGTTCTTGTGGCCGATGTGCCGGCGCTCGCGGCTGCCGAACATGTTGCCACCGCCGAACAGGCTGACCCGGTAGTCCGTGGCGCGGGTGCCGCTGTCGCGGATCTCCTGCAGCAGTTGGTGCAAGGCTTCGTCGGCGTAGCGCCCGTCCGGTTCGCGGCCCGGGTGGCGGCAGGTGGGCAGCATGTAGTGGCACATGCCACCCAGCAGCGCCTCGCGGTGCCAGAGCACGATGGAGACGCAGGAGCCCAGCAGGGTGCGCAAGCGGGTGTAGCGGTCGCCGAAATACAACTCGCCCGGCTGCAGGAACACCTCGATGACGCCCTGGGGCTTACGCATGGGGCCTCCGGTAGATCGACGGGCGCACCGATTGCAGCTCGTCACTGATGCCGTTGAGGCTTTCCGAATGACTGACCAGGAAATAGCCGCCCGGGCGCAGGCGTGCGCAGAGGCGCTGCGCCACCTGGCGCTTGGTGTCGGCGTCGAAGTAGATCATCACGTTGCGCAGGAAGATCACGTCGAACACGCCCACGTCCGGCAGCGCGTTGTTGAGGTTGATCTGGCGGAACTGCACGCGGCGCTTGAGGGCCGGGTCCAGGGTGAACAGTCCTTCGTTGCGCCCGGTGCCTCGCAGGCAGAAGCGCTGGCGCAGGTTGCCGGGGATGCCTTCGGCGTCCTCCAGCGGGTAGAGCCCGGCGCGGGCCTTGTCGAGGATGCGCGTGCTGATGTCCGAGGCGAGGATTTCCCAGGGGCGGGCGGCAACGGCATCGGCCAGCAGCAGGGCCAGGGTGTAGGGCTCCTCGCCGCTGGAGCAGGCGGCGCTCCAGATGCGCAGCGGGCCGCTGCCGCTGCGCAGCTCGGTGCCGAGCTTCTCGCGCAGGAACTCGAAGTGCTTGGGCTCGCGGAAGAAGTAGGTCTCGTTGGTGGTCAAGAGGTCGACGGCGATCTGCAACTCACCCTTGTCCTTCATCAGCAACTGGTAGTAGTCGCCGTAGCTGCCCAGGCCGAAATGGCGCAGGCGCTTGCTGAGCCGGCCGGCGATGAGCTGGCGCTTGGCTTCCGACATGGCGATGCCGGCGATCTCGTGGATCATCCCGCGGAACTGCTGGAACTCGCGGTTGGAGAGGCTGAGATCGGTCATGGCGGGCTCCCGGTCAGGCCGACTGTTGCAGGTCGGCAGTGGTGCCGACCTCGGCCAGGCGCTGCAGGTCGTCCAGGGACAGCACCTGGCCGATGTCCAGCAGCACCACCAGGCGGCCGTCGAGCTTGGCCATGCCGCGGATGAAGTCGGTGCGGATGCGGGCGCCGAAGCGGGGGGCCGGTTCGATGTCCTGGGCGGCGATCTCGACCACGGCGTTGACCGCCTCGACGAGGATGCCCATCACCTGGCGCAGGTCGTCGCGCTCCACCTCCAGGATGACGATGCAGCTGCGCCGGCTGATGGCGGTGTGCCCGGCGCCGAGGCGCTGGCGCAGGTCCATGATCGGCACCACGCCACCGCGCAGGTTGATCACCCCCAGCACGCAGGACGGCATCATCGGCACCGGGGTCAGGTGGCCGTACTCGATGATCTCGCGCACGCTGCGGGTGCCGACGGCGAACACTTCGTCGGCCAGGGTGAAGGTCAGGTACTGCTGGGGCGCATCCGGCTGGGTGGTGTCGCCGGGGCGGCTGAAGACGCTGGACATGCTTCGCTCCTGGGGGGCACCGGCAGGTGCCCCGGTCACGGTATCGAAAGGTCGGGTCAGTGCTGGAAGCGGACGAAGCCGGCCGGTACTGCGTCGTCGAAGGCGTCGTCACGGTCCTCCACCACCCTGAGGGAGGTCTTGCGGGCCGCACCGGCCTTGCCCTTGGCACTGGCATCACGGCCGGCCTTGCCGGCGCTGGCGACCTTGAAGAAGTCCATCAGCTGCTGCAGTTGCTCGGCCTGGCCGCTCATCTCCTCGGCGGTGGCGGCCAGCTCCTCGGCGGAGGAGGCGGACTGCTGGGTGATCTCGCTGAGCTGGCTCATCGCGGTGTTGATCTGGCTGACGCCGGTGGTCTGCTCTTCCGAGGCGGCGGCGATCTCCTGCACCAGGTCGGAGGTCTTGGCGATGGAGGGCACCATCTGGTCCAGCAGGGTGCCGGCGCGTTCGGCCAGGGAGACGCTGCTCTTGGCCACTTCGCTGATCTCCAGAGCAGCCACCTGGCTGCGTTCGGCCAGCTTGCGCACCTCGGCGGCCACCACCGCGAAGCCCTTACCGTGCTCGCCGGCGCGGGCGGCCTCGATGGCGGCGTTGAGGGCCAGCAGGTTGGTCTGGTAGGCGATGTCGTCGACGATGCCGATCTTCTCGGCGATGGTCTTCATGGCCGCCACGGTGTCGCGCACGGCCTGGCCACCTTCGTCGGCTTCACGGGCGGCCTTGCCGGCCATGCCGTCGGTGACCTTGGCGTTCTCGGTGTTCTGCGCGATGGAGGCGGACATCTGCTCCATCGAGGCGCTGGTTTCCTCCACCGAGGCGGCTTGTTCGGAAGCGCCCTGGCTCATGCTCTGGGCGGTGGCGGAGATCTGCTCCGAGGCGCTGGTCAGCGAGTCGGCGTTGCTGCGCACCTCGCCGATGATCTGGCTGAGTTTCTCCACCATGGTCTTGATGGCCGCCAGCATGCTGCCGGTGTCGCCGGGCTTGGTCTCGACGGTGGCGGTCAGGTCGCCGGCGGCGATGCGGCTGACCACGTCCACGGCGTAGGCCGGTTCGCCACCCAGCTGGCGCAGCAGGTTGCGAGTGACCAGGCCGCCGATCAGGCCGATCACCAACAGGGTGACGGCAGAGACCACGATGGAGATCAGGGTGGCCTGACCGAGGGTGGCTTCGGCCCGCTGGCCGCCTTCGGTGGCCATGCGGATGTTGTAGTCACGGTGCTTGCTCAGGGCCTCGTTGAGCGTGGCGATCTCGTGGCTCTGCAGCGCGACCATGCCGTCCCGGGCCAGCTCGTTCTCATTGGCCCTGGAATGGGCCAGCAGCTTGTTCACGCCGATGAGGAAGGCCTCGATGGCCTTGCGGTCAGTGGCCAGCAGTTGCTCGTCTTCGCTGTCGGAGAGCAGCTTGGTGTAGTCCTCGATGGCGGACTGGATGGCGCCCTCGTTGTCGAGCAGGCCCTTGTCCAGCTCCTTCATGGCGGCCTCGTCGGTGGTGAGGATGTGGGTGTAGATCTGCTGGATATGCTGGTTGAGCGCATTACGCAGGGTGTTGATCGCCACGATGCTCGGCACCGAGTTGATGTTGGCGTAGTTGGCGGCGGTGTAGACCTGGTTCATCTGCTGGTAGGACACCCCCGAGAGCAGGAGGATGCCGAGCAGGGCGGACATCACCAGGAGGATCATTTTCTTGCTGATGGTCATTTTCAGGACTCCTGTGCGCGTCTGCGCAATCAGACGAGGGACAGTCGGGGGGTGCTGCGCTGGCCAGCCAGCGCGGCGATCTGGTCGACGTTCAGCACCTGCTCCATGCGCAGCAGGGTGAGGAAGCGTTCGTCCACACGGGCGAGGTCTTCGATGTATTCCGGGGGCACGCGGCTGCCGAAGGCGGGGGCCTGGCGCAGGGCGCGCGGCTCGATCTCGGCGACGGCGGTGACGGCGTCCACCAGGGCGCCCATCAGCTGGGCCTCGTCACCGTCCTGCAGCTCGACGATGACGATGCAGGTGCGTGCGCCCAGTTCGGTGCTGCCGAGGCCGAAGCGCTCGGCGAGGTCGATGATCGGCACCACGGCGCCGCGCAGGTTGATCACCCCGCGCACCAGCGGCGGCATCATCGGCACCTGGGTGATGGCGTGGAATTCGAGGATCTCCCGCACGTAGCGGGTGGCGACGCCGAACAGGTCGCGGCCGACCCGGAAGGTCAGGTACTGGCGTTGCTCGTCGTCGACGAACTCCGGCAGGGGCAGGCTGGCGGTACTCATTGCAGGCTACTCCGTTGGCTGAGGGCGGCGCCGCTGGCGCCGGGGCGGCCAGGCTGCGCGAACTGGGCGAGCAGGCCGGGGATGTCGAGGATCAGCGCCACCGCGCCGCTGCCGAGGATGGTGAAGCCGGAGAGCGACGGCACCTGGCCGAACACCCTGCCCAGCGGCTTGATCACGGTCTGGAATTCGCCGTGGAGCTGGTCCACCACCAGGCCGGCGCGGACCCCGGCGTAGCTGACCACCACCACGTTCTCCCGGCGCGGGCGCGGGCTGGCTTCCTCGAACAGGTTGCGCAGGCGGATGAAGGGCAGCACGTCGCCGCGCAGGTCCAGCTGGTCGAGGTCGTCCAGGTCGCTGCTGGGCAGCTCGATGCATTCCTCCACCATGTCCAGGGGCACCACGTAGCTGGAGCTGCCGACGCCGATGAGGAAGCCGTCGATGATGGCCAGGGTCAGCGGCAGGCGGATGCGCACGCAGGTGCCGGCGCCCAGTCGGCTGTCCAGTTCCACCGTGCCGCGCAGGGCGGTGATGTTGCGCTTGACCACGTCCATGCCGACGCCGCGGCCGGAGAGGTTGCTGATCTGCTCGGCGGTGGAGAAACCCGGCTCGAAGATCAGGTTGAAGGTGTCCTTGTCCGAGAGCTGCTGGCCTTCGGTGACCAGGCCGCGCTGTACGGCCTTGGCGAGGATCTTCTCGGGGTTGAGGCCGCCGCCGTCGTCGCTCACTTCGATGACGATGCCGCCGGCTTCGTGGTAGGCGTTCAGGCGCACCACGCCCTGCAGGGGCTTGCCGCTGGCGCGACGCTGCTCGGCCGGCTCGATGCCGTGGTCCATGGCGTTGCGCACCAGGTGGGTGAGGGGGTCGCCGATCTTCTCCACCACGGTCTTGTCCAGCTCGGTGTCGCCACCGCTGATGTGCAGGACGATGTCCTTGCCCAGCTCCTTGGAGACGTCGCGCACCACCCGCTGGAAGCGGTTGAAGGTGGCGCCGATCTGCACCATGCGCAGGGTCAGGGCGGAGTCGCGGACTTCCTCCACCAGGCGCGAGAGGGTCTCGGCGGATTCGCTCATGTCCACCAGGCCGCAGCCCTGGGCGAGCATGCGGGTGTTGGCGCCGGCGATGATCAGCTCGCCCACCAGGTTGATCAGTTGGTCCAGCTTGCCGGCGTCGACGCGGATCAGGTTGGCCTCGCCACTGGCGCGGGCGGTTTCCTTGAGGGCCTTGCCCACTGCGGCGGTCTCGCCTGGTTCGGCGGCGGCCGGTGCCTCGGGGCTGGAGTCGGCCTGGGCTTCGTTGGCCTGCGGGGCATCGAGGCTGGCCAGTTCGGCCTCGCTCAGGGTGCCGCAACGCAGCAGGCGCTGGCGCTGGGCGTCGCCTTCGTCGGCCTGCTCGGCCAGCAGCTCGGCGTAGCGGGCGAGGGGGGCGCCGGGCGGCAGGATGCGGATGCGGCCGTCCTCGCGGACGAAGTCGAAGGCGCCCTCGATCACCGCCTGGTCGGCTTCGGTGGTGAAGGCCACTTCCAGGCCCAGGTAGCAGGCCTCCGGGTCGAGGGCGTCGAAGCTGGGCAGGTGGTCGATCACCGGCTCGATGTGCAGCAGGTCGCCGAAGGTCGCCAGGTAGCGCAGGAAGGCCACCGGGTCCATGCCGTTGCGCAGGCTGTCGGCACCGAAGCGCAGGGACAGGTGCCAGTGCCGGCTGGCGACGCCTTCGGCCGGAGCCGGGGTGCACCCGGCGGCGGTGGCGTCGGCAGCGGCGGCCGGGGTGGCGTCCAGGTACTGGCTGAGGCGTTGCACCAGTTCGGCTTCGTGGATGCCCATGACCTCCGGCAGCTCGGCCAGGTCGCGGCCCTCGGCGAGGTGGTCCACCAGGCCGACCAGGTGGTCGCCCACCAGCAGCATCAGGGCGCTGAGGTCGGCACCGAACGGCAGCTCGCCGGCACGGACGCGGTCCAGCACGCTTTCGGCCACGTGGGTGAAGGCGACGATGGAGTCGAAGCCGAACAGCCCGGAGGAGCCCTTGATGGTGTGGGCGGCGCGGAAGATGGCGTTGATCAGTTCGGGATCGTCCGGCGATTGCTCGATCTGCAGCAGGGCGTCTTCCATCTGCTGCAGCAGCTCCCGGCTTTCGGCGATGAAGGTGCCGATCACGCTGTCGAGGTTCATCAGTGCAGCCCTCCGATGGGGAGCAGGTCACGCAGGCCACTCAGTTGCAGGATCTCGGTCATGGCCGGGCTGGCCCCTTCGAGGCTGAGGTGGACGTGCTGGCGGCGGGCTTCCTGGCAGGCCGCCAGCAGCAGCTGCAGGCCGGCGCAATCCACTTCCTCGATGGCGCTGAGGTCCAGGTGCAGGTCCACGGCCCCTTGCAGGGCGTTGGCCAGCAGCAGCTTGGTGTCGGCGGCGGTGTAGATGGTCAGCGCGCTGTCCAGGGCCAGGCGGCGGCTGCCATCGAGGGATTCAAGGGTGCTCATGGCGGTCTCCCGGTCAGGGCAGGATCAGTTTGGAAACGGCGGTGAGCATCTGCGCCGGCTGGAAGGGCTTGACCACCCAGGCCTTGGCCCCGGCGGCCTGGCCTTCGGCTTTCTTGGCGTCGCCGGCCTCGGTGGTGAGCATGATCACGGGGGTGAACTTGTAGGCCGCCAGCTGCTTGACGTTCTTCAGGAAGGTGATGCCGTCCATGTTCGGCATGTTCACGTCGCTGATGATCAGGTGGACCTTGCGGCCGTCGAGCTGGGTCAGCGCGTCCTTGCCGTCGACGCCTTCGAGCACGTCGTAGCCGGCGGTTTTCAAGGTCATGCCCACCACCTGGCGGATGGAGGCGGAGTCGTCGACGATGAGAATGGTCTTGGCCATGATGGGTCCTCAGAAGAAGGTGATGTCGGAAGCGGAATGGCTGGCGCCCGCGATGCCCGAGCCGCCCTGGCGGCCGTGGTGGATGGCGTGCTGTTCGGGGGTGGTGTAGGTGCTGGAGAGTTCGTCGAGCCAGGAGCGGGCGTCCACGTGGCGGGCGTCGTCCTGCTCCAGGTGCTGGGCCAGGCGGCCGATGTCGTCGCGCATGTGGCCGAGCATCTGGCTGACCCGGTCCTGGAACTGCAGGGCGACCAGCACCTCGGAGATTTCTTCGCCGACGGCGGCGTTGTCATTGCGCAGGGCGTTGCCATGCTCCACCAGGCGGGTGGCGCCGGAGCGGAACTGGGCGATCACCTGGCGGATCACCTGGCTGGCGTTTTCCAGGGTCCCGGCGTCGCGGGTGGCGTGTTCGTTGGAGACTTCCAGGGTGCGCTCGATGGCGCCGCTGACGGTCTCGATGGTGTCGCCGATGCGCTTGCCGGTTTCCTCGGAGAGGGTGGAGAGCTTGCGCACCTCGTCCGCGACCACGGCGAAGCCGCGGCCGGCCTCACCGGCGCGGGCGGCTTCGATGGCGGCGTTCAGGGCCAGCAGGTTGGTCTGCTTGGCCACATCGCCCACTTCCTTGGCCATGGTGCGCAGCTGGGCGGTGTAGCTGTTCAGCCGCTCCACCTCCTGCAGCAGGCTCTCCTTGCTGGAGAGCGCCAGGCGCAGCTGGCTGACGATGTCTTCGAGCTCCACCTCGCTCTGGGCCAGCAGGGTGACCAGGGCATCGCTGTCGGCCTGCATGCCGCTGGAGACGGCCTCGCTGATGCGGCCGGCGAGGCGGGCGAAGCGCTCGGAGAGGGCTTCGATGGCGGTCTGGGTCTGGTGGCGGGCGGATTCGATCTGCGCCGACCAGATCGGCGCGATGCTGATGCACAGCTCCGGCAGGCCCTGCACGTGGCGCTCGGCTTCGAGCCGGGCACCTTCGGCCAGGGCTTCGTCGCGGGCCCGGTTGAGTGCCTTCTCGTGGACGGCGCCGCGCTGGGCGAGGACGACCCACAGCAGCAGCGTGGGCGCCACGGCGGCCAGGGCCCAGGCCGGGGAAGGGAACTGGCTGGCCGTCCAGAACAGCAGCGCGCAACCGGCACCGCAGAGGGCGATGGGCAGCCAGGGGACGCTGGAAGTGGGGTTCGGGCTGGTCACGGTCGCGCTCCTCGAGGACACGGGGCCCGCAGCGGCGATACGTTGCGGGGGTGTGTCCAGCATGAGCGCGGGGCCTGCGCGGCCCTATCGTCCTATCCCGGTGATGGCATCGGGACATCCTGCTTTTTTGTAGGGATTTCCCGAGGGGCTGCGTCGCGCCGCGGCCCCTATCGAGTGGCTCAGGCGGTCAGGCCGTGGGTCATGGCGTACTTGATGATGTCGGCGTTGCAGGTGAAGCCCATCTTCTCCATCAGCCGGGTCTTGTGGGTGCTGACGGTCTTGTTGCTGATCACCAGCTGGTCGGCGATCTGGTTGACGCTGAGGCCCTGGGCCAGCAGGCGGAGGATCTGGAACTCGCGGTCGGAGAGCTGGGCGGCGGCATCGTCCGTGGGGCTGCTGCTGGCGAAGGCGAGCTGTTCGGCGATGCGCGGGTCCAGGTAACGCCCCCCATCGGCCACCCGGTGGATGGCGGCGAGCAGGGTCTCCGGGTTGTGGTCCTTGGTCAGGTAGCCGCTGGCGCCGGCGCGCAGGGCACGTTGGGCGATCTGTGCCTCGTTGTGCATGCTCAGCACCAGGATCGGCAGGCGCGGGTAGCGGCCGTGCACGCGGCTGATCAGGTCCTCGCCGCTGAGGCCGGGCATGCTCATGTCCAGCAGCAGCAGGTCGAACTCGCCCAGCCGCAGCTGCTCCAGCACCTGGGCGCCGTTCTCCGCTTCGGCCGCCACCTGCAGGCGGGTGTCGAACTCGATGAGTTGCTTGAGGCCGCCGCGCATGATGGCGTGGTCGTCGGCGATGAGGATGCGGGTCATGCCGTCTCCGTGGGCTCGTTGATGGGGAAGGTGGCCTGCACCGTGGTGCCCTGGCCGGGGTGGCTGAAGATCACCACTTCGCCGCCCAGGCTGGTGCCGCGCTCGCGCATGCCGGCCAGGCCCAGGGAGCGCTTGCCGACCTTGGCCGGGTCGAAGCCGTGGCCGTTGTCGGTGATGTCCAGCACGTAGCGGTCATCGAGCCGCTCCAGGCTGACCACCGCCCGGCTGGCACCGGAATGGCGGGCGATGTTGGTCAGCGCCTCCTGGACGATGCGGAAGGCGGTGGTGGCCTGGCTGTCGTCCAGGGCCGGTGCGCCGCTGTGGGCCACCAGCTCGAGGGTGATCTGCGTGTGGTGGCTGCGGAATTCGTCGATCAGCCATTCCAGGGCCGGGTAGAGCCCCATGTTCAGGGCCGCCGGGCGCAGGCTGGTGGCGATGGAACGCACCACGCCGATGGTGCGGTCGCACAGCGCCATGAGCCGCTCCACGTCCTCGCCGAGCCCCGGGGCCTGCTCGCCGTACTTCAGGCGCAGCAGGGATATGCCCATGCGCAGGGCGGTGAGGTGCTGGCCCAGTTCGTCGTGGATCTCCCGGGCGATCAGCTTGCGCTCCTCCTCGCGGGCGCTTTCCCGGCGGCTGGACAGCTCGCGCAGCTGGCGGTTGCTGGCGGCCAGGCGGCGTTCGGCCTTGCGGATGCCGCTGATGTCGCGGGCCACCGAGATGACGCTGGTCACCTCGCCCTCGGCGTTGCGCTCCGGCACCAGTTGCATGAGGTAGTGGATCTGCTTGTCGCTGGGGCCGTCGATGCCGTGGATCAGTTCTTCCTCCATGGACTCGCCGGTGGCGGCGACCTCGCGCACCAGGTCGCCCATGATGTCGACCTGGGAGTTGTCACCGAAGACTTCCCGTGCCGGCCGGCCACGGGCCTCCACCAGGGGCAGGCGGCACAGGGCTTCCAGGGCCGGGTTGGCGTAGAGCAGGCGGAAGTCGGGGGTCAGCCGGCCGATGGCGTCGGGCGTGTTCTCGATCAGCGCGCGGAATTGCCGCTCGTTGCGCAGCAGGGCGTCGGCGATGCGCCGCCGCTCGGTGAAGTCGTGCATCAGCACGAGGCTGTAGGGGCGCTGGTCGTAGCGGAAGCGGTTGAACTGCAACGTCACATAGCGCGGGAAATCCTCCCCCGGGACGTGCAGCTCGCAACTGAGCACGCGCTGGGTGTCCAAGGCTTCCTGCAGGCCATCCTCCCGGGCGAACAGTTCGGCGAACTGCTCCGTCAGCAGGGCCAGCACCGGTGCCAGCGGCTGCCCGACGAGGTGCTGGCGCGGCTGGCCGATCAGTTGGCAGGCGGCTTCGTTCAGGTAGCGGATGTTCTGCTCGCCATCGAGCAGCAGGACGCCATCGGCGGTGTAGTCCAGGGCGAAGCTCAGCAGGTGCATCTGCTCGGCCCGCTCCCGGTGCCCGGCAAGGGGTTGCAGGCGCACCAGGTAATGGGTGGGCTGGCTGCGACCGTCCTCGACCATGCTCAAGCCCAGGTGCAGCCAGCGGTGCTCGCCGGACGCGGTGGTGAAGCGCATCTCGCCGCAGGACAGGTCGTCGTGCTGGCGACGTGCCCGGTCAAGGGCCTCGCCCAGTGCCTGGCGATCCCCGGGGTGCAGCAGGCTGTCCAGCCGTATGCCGAGCAGGGTCTGCCGGGAGCGCCCGAGCAGCTCCTCCGAGGCTCGGTTGACGTGACGGACGGTGCCGTCCAGCTCCAGCAGGGCCAGCCCCACCGACGACGACTCGAATGCCCGACGAAAGATATCTCCCCCAGCGCTGTGGCCCATGACGCCCCCGATCACGTGCGATGCGACTGACGGAGTATGGATCAGTGGCGAAATGCTGGCAGGTTTTTGCTCAGGCCAGCCACCGGCGCTGCAGTGACCGGGTGCACTCCGGGGCATGCACGGGGCGGACGGCCGCACCCGGGGCTCCGCCTCGCGGCCGGGGACGGCACGCATCGGGTGGGCATCGGGTGGGGTTCAGGGGCTGGGCGGCTCGACGCCTTGCTCGCGGTAGATGGACACCACCTCGCCGTTGCGGCGCATGGCCTCCAGTTCGCGACCGAGACGATCGTAGATCGCCGCGCGGTCGCTTTCGTAGAGCTTCTTCGAGACGGCGAAACGGTTTTCCACGCGGATCGGTTCGCGCAGCCCGGCGTAGGTGTAGTCGTGGAAGCGGATGTTCTCGAAGGCCGTGTCGATGGCGGCCTTGTCCAGGACGGCGATGGTGTCGATGCGACCGGCGCGGAACATCCGCACCAGGATGTCGTCGTCCACTGCCGGCTGCTTGTGCAGGGCCCTGTCGGCGTCGAAGCGCGGGAAGTACAGGGTGCTGCGCTTGACGCCGATGCGCAGGGGCGCCAGGTCCTCGTAGCGCTCCAGCCGCTGGGTGGGGCGGATGGTGAAGAGTATCTGCTTGTCCTGGGTGCCGATGCTCGGCAGGTAGTGCAGGTAGTGGTCGCGCTCCGGGTCGGGCAGCACCCGGGGCACCAGGTCGATGCGGCCATCGCGCAGGTCCGCCAGGCTGCGGGCGAACGGCGCATGGCGCCACTCCAGTTGCAGCCCGGCGCGCTCGGTGGCCACTTCCAGCACCTTGACCAGGGGGCCGGTGGGGCGCCCGTCGATGCTCCACATCTCGGGCGGGCGGTCGCGCAGGTCCACGCGCAGGGTGTCGGCCTGTGCCAGCACCGGGAGCAGCAGGATCAGGAAGGCAGAAAGCAAGCGCATGGGAGGTTCTTCTGTTTATTGTCCGCGCCCGTCGAGGGGCCCGCATGCCTGAACTGTGGTGCCCAAACCGCAGCGGCGCAACTCGACTCTCGTAGGGAGCGTCGCTGGCAGGCACCCGGCGGGAATGGGCAGGACGCCACGCGGGCTTCAGCCGACCCCGGGTTGAAACCGCTCCTGCAGGATCAGCCCCGTCGCAGGGGTAGGCCGTGTGCGAACCGACGATGACGGGCGTGGAACCACGCGGGGAGGGATCAGCGCCGGTCCGGGCGCGACCAGATCCACAGGTTGCCGAGCAGCATGCCGGCCATGACCAGGTAGAGCCAGGCGCCGTGGGGCAGGGTGATGAGCATGATGGCCAGGGCCAGGAGCATCGAGGCGCTGGCGGCGAGCTTGGCATGGCGGGCGATGGCGCGGCCGTTGCGCCAGTTCTTGAGGATGGGGCCGAACAGGCGGTGGTTCTCCAGCCAGTTGGCCAGGCGCGGCGAACTCTTCGAGGCGGCCCAGGCGGCGAGCAGGACGAATTCGGTGGTGGGCAGGCCCGGCAGCACCAGGCCGACCATGCCGACGCCCAGGCTGGTGTAGGCCAGCAGGGCGAACAGCAGGCGGCTGATGCGCGAGCGCGATGGCGCGGGCGCGGCGACCGCAAGGTCGCCGGCCAGGGATTCAGGCGGGGGTGCTTGCACGGGCGTAGGCGTGTTGCAGCAGTTCACGGAAGCGGTTGAAGGCGGCGAGGGCGCCCTTGTCCACCTCGGCGTCCTGTTCGGCGCTCAGTTCCAGGCCGTCGAGGGTGCGGGTGAAGCTTTTCCAGCCTTCGGCGCGGCCGCCGGCGGGCTCGCCCAGGTGACGGGCACCGAAGGTTTCGGTCAGGCCCAGTGCGGCGACGCGCTTGATCAGGAAGGCGGCGCCGAGCTTGGAGCCTTCGGAAACGAACAGCCAGCCCAGGGCTTCGGCGAAGCTGGGGTTGTGCACGGCGCCGGCGACCGGGGCGGGTACGTCGGTGTCCAGGTCGGCCAGGTCCAGGCGCGCCTGCTCGGCACGGCAGCGGGCGGGCAGGTCGGGGAAGACTTCGACCAGCGCGGCGTCCTGGTACAGGCTCTGCAGCTCGGCCTGGAACAGGTACTGGGCGACCACGAAGTGGGCGAAGTTCTCGCGGTTGGCGAAGGGGTCGTGGGCCTTGACCGCCTGGTCCAGCTCGGCGTGGGGCGCGTGGGTGATCTGGTTGATGCGTTGGGAACGGAGGGTGCTGGTCATGGAGTCATCCTGGTAATTGGCTTCTGTTGACGAGACGAACGAGGGCGTCCATCGCGTAAAAAATGCGCGCAAGGGGGTGTCGCGCCTGGCGGCCTCCCCCCACGCCGAAGCGGGAGGGGCCTTGCCGGCGGCGATCAGATGTCCCAGACGAGGTTGACGGAGAAGTTGCGGCCCGGTTGGGTCAGGCGGTCGAGGTTGGCCGGGGCGGTCACGCCGGCCTCGCCGACGCCGTCGTAGCCGCGCACGTCGTCCCACAGCCAGTATTTCTTGTCGGTCAGGTTGTAGAGGCCGGCGTTGAGGGTGAGGTCGTCGGTCAGCCGGTAGTAGCCGGTCAGGTCGAGGATGCCGAAGCCCGGGGTCTTGAACTGGCTGCCGCTGCCATCCGGTGCCTTGAAGGTGCTGCCGTCGACGCGGGTCTTGCGCTTGCTCAGGGTCCAGCTCAGCAGGGCGCCGTACTCGTCCTGGTCGTAGCCCAGGCCGAACACGCCGGTCAGCGGGTTGACGCTGTTCAGCGGGGCACCGGTCTCGTCGTTGCGACCACGGGCATAGGCGATGGACCCCTGGGTGTAGAGGCCCGGGAAGGCGCCGAATTGCTCCAGATCCAGGCGCCCCTTGGCTTCCACGCCACGGATGCTGGCATGGCGGATGTTCACGCTCTTGAAGGTGACGCCGGTGCTGGGGACGCTGGCGTTCTCGTCGATGAAGTCGCGGTATTCGTTGTAGAAGGCTGCCACGTCGAAGCTGCCGCCCTCGAAGCTGCCACGCAGGCCGGTTTCCACCCCACGGCTCTTTTCCGGCTCCAGGTTCGGGTTGGGCTCGACGCTGTAGCCGCCGGCCAGGTTCTGGAAGCGGCCATAGAGGGCCTTGGCGGTGGGGGTGCGGAAGCCCTCGGCGTACTGGCCGAACCAGGTGTAGTGCTCGTCGAACGCATAGGTCACGCCGAACTTGGGCGAGACACGGTCCCAGGTCTTGCTCTTGTCGCTGAAGGCGTTGACGGTGCTGTTGCTGATGGAGGCGAGGAATTCGCTGGTCAGCTCGGGGTCCAGGCGGGTGTAGTCGTAGCGCACACCCGGCAGGAAAGTCCACTGGTTCCAGCGGATCTCGTCCTGGGCGAACAGGCCGTAGGTCCTGATGGTCGGGTCGGGGAAGTCGCTCTGCGGGGACAGGCTGTCGCTGGCGGTGGGGCTGACCTGGCCGACGCGGTTGGTGCAGGTGCCGACCGAGGCGTGGCAATAGGCCGAGCCGGTGCGCTGGCCAGTGACTTCCTGGTGCTTGACGCTCAGGCCGTAGGTGAGCAGGTGCCCGGTCTCGCCGATGTCGAAGGACTTGTCCAGCTGGGCGTCCAGGACCCACTGGCGGTCCTTGTAGTAGGTGTCGCGATAGCGCATGACGTCACGAGAGATCGCACCGGTGAACGGGTTGCTGGGTACATAGCGCTCCTGGGTGCTCTGGTCGGTCTTGGCGATCTGGTAGTTCAGGCTCCACTTCAGGTTGTCGGCCAGCAGGCTGTCGAGGGCGAGGCTGTGTTCCAGGCCGAAGCGCTCGCGGGTGATGGTGTCGTTGCCGCTGCGCGCTCTGTAGTAGCCCGAGCCCACGCCGATGGTGGGGGCGTTGAAGGGGCCGCCGACGGCGCTGAGCTGGTTGGTGTCGCGGTCGTCCTTGTACGTCTCGTAGGTCAGCTGCAGGCGGTCGGTGTCGTTGTAGTTCCAGCCCAGCTTGGCCAGCAGGTTGGTGGTGCGCACGTCTTCCGGGTTGGCTTGGGTACGGGCCAGGCCGGTGCCGCCATGGCCGCCGAAGGACTCGGTCTCGTGGCCGTTGCGCTGGGACAGGTGCAGCAGGGCGTCGAATTGCTCGTGGCGGCCGGCGACGGTGCCGGAGGTGAGCCAGCTGTCATCGGCCGAGCTGTAGCCGGTCTTCAGGCGCGCGCCGACGTCCTTGCCGGGCTTGAGGATGTCGTCGGCACCCAGGGTGAAGTAGCTCACCGCACCGCCGATGGCGTTGCTGCCGTACAGGGCCGAGGCCGGGCCGCGGAGGATCTCCACGCGCTTGACGATTTCCGGGTCGACGTAGTTGCGGTTGGTCTGGGCGTAGGGGCCGTTGAAGAAGCTGCTGGGTACCTCGACGCCGTCGATCTGGGTCAGTACGCGGTCGCCATCGATGCCACGGATGTTGTAGCCGCTGATGCCGGCACGCTGGCCGGTGCCGCCGACGGTGACACCCGGCTCGTCACGCACCAGGTCCTTGATGCTGTTGACGTTCTGGCGGTCCAGCTGTTCGCGGGTGCGCACGCTGACGCTGGCGGGCACTTCGCTGGCGTTCTGCTCGCGACGGGTGGCGGTGACCGTGGTGGGGTTCAGCTCCATGGCCAGGCCCTTCGGCGGGGTGGGTACCAGCACCACGCTGCGCTCGCCGACGGCGCGGTATTCCAGGCCGGTGCCCGCCAGCAGGCGCTGCAGGGCCTGTTCGGCCGGCAGGCGGCCGTTGACGCCCGGGGACTGCACGCCGGCGGCGAGGTCGGAAGAGAGGCCGACCTGCCAGCCGCTCACGGCGCTGAAGGCATTGAGCGCTTCCACCAGGGGCTGGCGGGCGATGGCGAAGCTGTAACCGCTCTGGCTGGCCAGCTGGGTCGGCGCGACACCGGTTTCGGCGGCCTGGGCGATACCGACGGGCAGGCTGCCCAGGGCGATGGACAGGGCCAGCAGCGACAGGCCGGTGGGGGCGGACAGGCGCAGGGTGGGGCGGTTTGAGCGGGTGGTCATGGGAGCGGTTCTCTTCGGTCCGTTGATCGCATTTCTAATGCGAATCAGTGTCATTAGCTTTTGACGAGACGAACGAGAAATCGCAATCGCGTAAAAATAAGGGTATTCGGAAAAGGCTGTTGATTCGGTGTTGTAGGTCAGCATCTACATTTCAATTTTAATTTCGTAGATTGCTGTTGACAGCCTGCATTCTTGGCGTTAGAGTTCATGTCAGGTGCTGAACACA